>NZ_JBGCUR010000010.1:0-107877 GCF_041361455.1 Chryseobacterium gossypii
TATTACTTTTTATCACAAATTTATTTCTTATTCTTATCCCGAACTCGGGTTATTTACTAAATTTAAAATCTTATTAAAATGAATTTAAAAAATTTAAATGTAGCGGAGCTTGATGCTCAAGAGTTAAAAGAAACTGAAGGAGGTTGGATTATCCCAGTTTTAGTTGGTCTTGCATGGTCAGCTTGGGAAAACGTTGGAGATATCAGAGAAGGTTTCAGTGATGGCTATAATGGTGTAAAGCCAAGACATTAATATTAAATTATTTATAAACTATTAAAATAAAGGAGATGTTAAAAGGAAACAACAGTAATATTACTAAAAAAAAGGTTATGATATTTTTACTTATTTTCATATTAACAGTTTCTATCATGAAATATTCTCCTTCAATTATTAAATTTCTAATTAATCAATTAAAATAAAGAAAAATGAATTTAAACGATAGAAAATTCATTGAGCTAAATGAAGCTCAAACGAGAAATATTTCTGGTGGGGAATCTGGATGGTATTGGGTTATGTATGCCGTAGGAGGTGCAGTCAAATGGTATCAAACGCAAGTAGCGGGTGCAAGTTCAGCTAGCCACGTTGGATTCTAACTAATATAAATAAGGCTATTTCTTTACTGAATTAGCCTTAAATACTTATAATGGTGAAATATGTTTTTATCACAAGACAAAAAAATATTCAAAATATTTTTTTTTTCTTTACTTTACGCAATATTAAATGGATATTTTTTCAATTTTATAAATGACAATTTTATTCATTTTGAGAATAAAAAATATGATGACTTTTCCAAAAACGAAATGTTTTTTATCTCTGTTGTATTTGCTCCAGTTATGGAAACTATTTTCTGTCAACTCTTATTATATAAATTTTTAAGAGTGATTAAAATTAAAAATGATAATTTAAATATTTTTATTATGAGTTTCATTTTTTCACAACTCCATTGGTTCCATTGGAATTATGTAGTAATGGTTTTTTTCAGCAGTCTTGCTCTTAACTATTTATACGTCAAAGTATTTAAACTTAAAAATGAACTTATAGCATTTATATTAACAGTTCTTCTACATTCACTCTATAATTTATATGGGTTTCTATTTGTAAACTAATTTAATTTCCAATGTTCAAAAAATCAATTTATATAGGAATTTTAATTCTTATAGTTGCCTTCATATGCACTTTACCGATCATTTCCGTTCCCATTTCCTCTTCTTCAAGAGGTGTGATACGATCTGTTCAGGAGAACACTAAAATTTCTGCTATTGTTACAGGGAGAATTATTTATAGTAAACTAGAAAGAAATAATCAGGGAATAAAACAAGGTGATACTTTGCTCATCGTAACAGCAGAGCAACTGGATACTCAAAAGAATTTACAAAACAGCCAAAGTTCAGATTATTCAGCACAATTGCAGGACTTAAATAAACTGACAAGAGGACAAACTTCAGGCTTACATACCGGGCAATACCAAAGAGAGTTATCTGCTATGCAGGAAAAAACTGCTCAGGTACAAACACAATTGTCTTTAGCTCAAAAAGATTTTGACAGGGCAGCTACCCTTTATAACCAGGGAGTAATCCCCAAAGCAGAATATGATAAATTTTTCTACAATCTTCAAGGACTTAAAAATCAGATTGCCGGAATAAGAGAACAACAAATTGCTCAATGGCAAACGCAGAAAAGAGAAGTAGAACGACAAATCCGTTCTTTAGGTTCAGAAGTGCAACGTATTAATCAGGAACAAAAAAATTACATTATTACAGCTCCCACTTCTGGAAGACTGGTTAATTTCTCCGGAATACAGAAAAATAATTTTCTGACACAAGGGCAAGACATAGGAGAAATTTCTCCGGAAGTTTCATTAGTTGCTGAATGTTTGGTTTCACCAAAAGACATAGGTTTTATCCATAAAGGTCAAAATGTAAAATACCAAATCGACACTTATAATTACAACCAATGGGGATTATTGGAAGGCAAGGTTTCTGAAATCGATCAGAATATTAAAATTAATGAACAAACTGGAGAAGCTTTCTTTAGAGTTATCTGCCAAATGGATAAAAATTATTTACAATTGAAAAACGGCTACAAAGGACAAGTTGATAAAGGAATGACTTTCACAGCACGTTTCCATTTAATTGACCGCACATTATGGCAATTATTATTTGACCGTGTAGATGATTGGTTTAATCCAAAATTGAAATGATGAAAAAAAATATATTGATAAAACAGCATGATATTAAAGATTGTGGTGCTGCTTGTCTTGCTTCCGTAGCTATTCATTACGGATTAAAAATGCCGATTGCTAAGATCAGGCAGATCTGCCATACTGATACAAGGGGAACCAATGTTTTAGGCTTAATACAAGGTTTGGAACAGATGGGCTTTAATGCTAAAGGCGTAAAAGGCGGCATTGATGCTTTACCGGAACTTCCAGTGCCGACTATCGCCCATGTTATTGTTAACGGGCAAATGCATCATTATGTGGTCATTTACAAAGTGGCAAAGGATAAGGTTACAGTAATGGATCCCGCAAGAGGAAAACTGGAAGATTATAAAATAGAGGACTTTTCAAAAACCTGGACCGGAGTTTTAATACTTTTAGAACCTAATGAATATTTTGAACAGAGAGATGAAAAAACAAGTCTTTATAAAAGGTTCTGGAACTTAGTTCAGCCACACAAAAGTATTTTAATCCAAGCTTTATTGGGAGCTTTGGTATATACTATTTTAGGATTATCAACCTCTATTTACATTGAGAAAATCACAGATTATGTTCTGATAGACGGAAATAAAAGGCTTTTAAACCTACTTTCTGTGGGAATGATTGTCATATTATTGTTTCAAATTTTTATTGGAGCCATGAAAAGTGTTTTGGTCTTACAAACCGGGCAAAAAATGGATAAGCACCTCATTCTCGGTTATTATAAACATTTGCTGAAACTTCCGCAGCGTTTTTTCGATACCATGAAAGTCGGGGAAATTATTTCAAGAGTGAATGATGCCGTCAAAATAAGAACGTTTATCAATGATGTTTCCATACAGATTTTTGTCAATATTTTTATCATTATTTTTTCATTTGTCTTAATGTTTACCTATTATTGGAAACTGGCTCTGATTACAGCATTGGTCATTCCATTTTATTTTTTAGTCTACTGGATCACCAATAAATTGAATAAAAAAGCAGAACGACAATTAATGGAAGAAAGTGCCGAATTGGAATCTCATTTGGTAGAATCCATCACTTCTGTAAAAACCATTAAACAATTTGGGGTAGAAACTTTTGCTAATAATAAAACGGATAATGCATTTTCAAAATTATTAAAAACCATTTATGCTTCGGTGATGAATGCCTTATTTTCAGGAAATTCGTCAGAGTTTTTATCCAGAATATTTACGATTGTGTTGCTTTGGGCAGGTTCAGGGTATGTGATTGACAGAGTGATCACTCCCGGAGAATTACTGTCTTTTTATGCTTTGATCGGATATTTTACAAGCCCGGTATCCCAACTAATTGGAATGAACAAAACTATTCAGAATGCTTTGATAGCCGCCGACCGACTTTTTGAAATCATGGATCTGGAGCGTGAGGAAAATACAGATAAATTAGAATTAACAAAAGAAAATATTGGAGATATTGAGTTTAAGGAGGTAAGTTTCAGCTATGGCAGCAGAACCGAAGTATTTACAAACTTCAATTGTCTGATAAAAAAAGGAGAAACAACGGCTATTGTTGGAGAAAGTGGCAGTGGTAAAACCACTCTAGCTTCATTAGTTCAAAATTTATATCCGCTTAAGGCAGGAAAAATTATGATTGGAGATTATGACATCAATTATATTTCCAACTATTCTTTAAGAAATTTAGTGTCTGTAGTTCCACAGCAGATAGATTTATTTTCAGGAAATGTGATTGAAAATATTGCTTTAGGAGAAGAGTTTCCGGATATACAAAGGATTTTAGATATTACAAAAAGACTGGGGATATTAAGTTTTGTTGAAAAGTTACCCAATGGTTTTCAGACTTATTTAGGTGAAAACGGAGCTTTGCTTTCCGGTGGTCAAAAGCAGAGAATTGCCATTGCCAGGGCTTTATATAAAAATCCGGAAATATTAATTTTAGATGAAGCCACTTCTTCTTTGGATACAGAATCCGAAATGGTTATTCAAAACACATTACAGGAGTTCAGAAATCAAGGAAAAACTATGATTGTTATTGCTCACCGATTGAGCACTATCGCTAATGCAAATACTATTTTGGTAATGAAGGACGGGCAGATTATTGAAAAAGGAAACCACAACGAACTTCTAAATAAAGATTCTATTTATAAATCTATGTGGGAAAAACAAAGTACTCGATTAAGTTATTATATTTGACATACAAAACGAATCAAAAACCTACATTTTCAAAGTGAGCAATTCGGTGAGTAGCAGAAGCCTCATCTTTTAAAAAGGTTGATAAATAAAGAGATTTAAAGAGACAGTTCGGAACCCTCCGAAAAAATAGCTCCTTTCTTATATCGAACTCATGCTAAAAAAAATGCTGTCAATAATGACAGCAGTAATTTGTTATTATATCGGCTTAGTATCTATTTTTGTCATATTTCTGATTTAAGTTGTATGTGTTGTACAGTATAAAATGGCATAATATCTTTCGCCCTTTATTAATTTACATCGAGTCTCGTTATCTAATATAATTATATATAAACCAACCTATTACGAAATTTTTGTTTTAAGGAAATCATATCTTCATTCACTTTGCTGTCTAAAATTTTAGCATAGTGCTGGGTTGTCCTCATATTTTTGTGGCCAAGCATTTTACTTACACTCTCAATGGAAACTCCATTTGATAAGGTAACCGTGGTGGCAAAGGTATGACGTGCTATATGATAGGTCAATTCTTTCTTAATACCGCATAAATCAGCGATTTCCTTCATATAGGCATTCATTTTCTGATTGCTGAGAACAGGAAGCAACTTGCCACCATGTATACAAGCCGGATGATTTTTATATTTTTCTATAATGCTTTCGGCTTGGGCAGGTAAAGGTATATTTGAAGTTGTTTTCGTTTTTTCGCGATTCGTATAAATCCATTTACTTCCGTCAAGCCCTATACCTATATTCTGAGCAGTTAATTTTTTGGTATCAATATAAGCTAACCCGGTAAAGCAGCTGAACAAAAAAATATCCCTCACCACTGATAACCTTTCATTGTTGAAATTTTTAGAAGAAATAGCTGACATCTCGGATTCATTAAGAAAAACCCTTGTTACTTCCTTAATTTTAGAGTGATAGTTTACAAACGGATCTTTCTGAATCCAACCATTGGCAATACAAATCTTGATTACCTTTCCGAAATTCCTGATATATTTTACCGCTGAATTGTTATTGCATAATCTTTCTGTTCTTAGGAACAATTCAAAATCATTAAGAAACGCATAATCAATTTTCCTGATATCAATATCCGAAACTTTATATTTCCAACGTATAAACTCTTTAGTATGGCTCAGACAGGTTTTATAACGGGTTAAAGTCCCCTTTGCAAACTCTTTTCCGACTAATTTTTCTATCCTGTCATTATGATCCTGAAAAATAGGAATCAGCATTCGATTCTTCTGATCTCTTCCCAAGAGCTTGTTTTTAAGAACTTCACAACTAATTATCTCTTTTTCCCGTATCAACTCGTAATACGTATCATAAACTTTCTGCTCAAATGTTTTAAGGTAAAAGTTGAGGGATTTGGATTCTTCTGAAGATCCCTTTACACTTTGAGCCTGGGAATTCCATTTGGAAGGCTGCACGGTACGTTTTGTACTAATCTCTGAAATTTTACCGTCAATAGTAATTCTCATATAGATGGGCGCCTCTCCCTGAGCATTGATTTTAGCTTTTTTGATATAAAAAAGCAAATTAATGTCTTGTTCATAATATCGGTTTTAATAATTCCAAGTTAATCTGATCATAAACCTGCCACAAGATGTTCAATTTCTGAACAAGCCAATGAACAGGCTATTTCCCAACTTTCTAGTGACCTCTTAACTTCCCTTTTTACCAGGTCACTGAATAGGTCACTTTCAGATTGTGATTATTTAGCTCTTTTTTGAACCGACATAAAACAAAAAATGCTGTAAAACATCTATTTTACAGCATTTTGTACTATTTTGTCTGAATAGTTGCGGAGAGAGAGGGATTCGAACCCCCGGACCTGTTACAGTCAACGGTTTTCAAGACCGCCGCATTCGACCACTCTGCCATCTCTCCTGAACTCCGACTATACCGTCGTTTTCAGTGGTGCAAATATAGAATGTTTTTTATTTTCTGCCAAACATTTTATGAAGAAATTTTAACATTGCTTAATAAAAGACTAAGAATCAGACAAATTATTTTCCGGATATGATTCCTATATTTTTATCCGGATCCGGCTTGCCTCGGTCGGTATATATGGTTTCACTATTCTTAGCCATAAAAAAACTGCCTCTCTGAAGCAGTTCTCATATCGTATTTAATTTATCGGCTTAACATTAATGTAATTCTGCCAGATATTTTTCAGCATCCATGGCCGCCATACATCCGCTTCCTGCCGCTGTAATCGCCTGTCTGTAGATATGGTCCTGAACATCACCTGCTGCAAAAACTCCCGGAAGATTGGTTCTCGAAGAACCCTTTTCGGTGATGATGTATCCGTTTTCGTCAAGGTCTACCTGTCCTGCAAAGATATCGGTGTTCGGTTTATGGCCGATGGCAATAAAGATTCCGTCTACTTCAATAACGGAGGTTTCCTGGGTCTGATTGTTAATAACGATGGCTTTTTCAACCAGGTTATTCTCTCCTTCTATACCGATCAGCTCATGGTGAAATCTTACTTCGATATTCGGAGTATTTTCCACTCTGTGGATCATCGCTTTTGAAGCTCTGAAAACATCTCTTCTCACCAGCATGGTAACCTTACGGCAAAGCTTGGCTAGATATGTAGCTTCTTCGGCCGCCGTATCACCTGCACCTACCACTACCACGTCCTTACCTTTGTAAAAGAAGCCGTCACAGGTAGCACACGCCGAAACACCGCCTCCGGCATATTTCTTCTCCACCTCCAGCCCTAAATATTTGGCAGTAGCCCCCGTAGAGATTATAACCGTTCTGGTCAGGATCTCCTTGTTACCGGCATACAGCTTATGGATTCCTCCAACTTCTTTGGAAAGCTCAACTTTGGTAATCATTTCATAATGGACTTTGGTATCAAACCTTTCTGCCTGCTTTTGCAGGTCCATCATCATTTCCGGACCCGTGATCCCTGCCGGATACCCGGGAAAGTTATCTACTTCCGTTGTTGTTGTCAATTGTCCGCCCGGCTCCAGCCCTGTGTACAGCTCAGGTTTCAGGTCTGCTCTTGCCGCATAGATGGCAGCCGTAAAGCCGGAAGGCCCGGATCCTATGATTACACAATCTAAAATATTTTGCTCCATAATTACTTTTTCAAAAGATTTAAATTAAAGTCCGCTAATTTCGTAATTTTTAATGTTTTATTAAAGTTATTTTAATGATAGTTGTCAATAACAAATATATCAATTGTCAATGTTGTATTCTTAAAGTTGAAATCCAAATCCTGCCTCAACTCAATAACTTATAATTCCTGATTATTACATTTTCATCCTGATCTTATCCACATTAATGATCTTGTACACCAGCTCCCTGATCAGCTCTGCTTCCGTCATGTTTACGGCACCAAGGCCTTTCCCTTTCATATCAAATTCCCTTAAAATAGAAATCACCCTCGTGGCGTGCTTCAGCGGATAAAGCCTTGCGCTTTCTGCATAATCTTTAATAAAATAAGGGTTGATGCCCATCTGTGAGGCAATAACCTGTGGCGGCTGCCCTGCCATGGTCTGATAGATAATGACATTGGAGAAATAATTGTACAGGCTCGCCAGCATCATGACAAAAGGGTTGTTTTTAGGATTTTTGCCCATGAAGTAGGCAATTTTGAATGCGGCATTGGCATTTTTGGTCCCCAAAGCCTTCTGAAGTTCAAAAACATTGTATTCCTTGCTGATCCCGATATGGTTTTCTATAATGGAGCCGTCTAAGATCTCACCTTCCTTAAGAATAATCTTCAGCTTGTTCAGCTCATTGGCAATCCTTGAAAGATCGTTTCCGAGATACTCCGCAAGAAGATGAGAGATATTCGGAGCTGTTTTTATATTTAGCCTGACACATTCATCAGCGATCCATTTCGGAAGGTTATTTTCTTTTACGGATTCACTCAGGAAAAGTGCCTTAGCCTTATCCAGAGCCTTAGCTACCTTTTTACGGCTGTCCAGTTTCTTATGCTTATGGGCAAAAACCAGCACGGTAGACGGAACGGGATTTTCCACGTAGGCCTCAAGAATCCTGCTTTCTTCCTCGTTCAGCTTCAGGTCCTGAGCCTCCTTTACAATGATCACCTGCTTGTCCCCCATCATGGGAAACTGCCGGGCCAGGGAAAGGATCTCCTGATAAGAAGTGTCTTTTCCGTACACTACGGTCTGGTTGAAAGCTTTTTCATCTTCCTCCAAAAAGTCGTGTTCCAGGGCTTTTACCGCAACATCAATAAAATAAGGTTCATCTCCGTGGAAAAAATAAATAGGTAAAACTTCTTTATTTTTAATATTTTTGAGGATTAAATCTAATTCTTTCATCTTACTAATGGAACTTCCAAAACTGAATTTTCAGGAAACTTTTGATTTTAAATTCAAGAAAGACAAAGATAAGTTTTTTATTTATGACTTGGTCCGTAAAACTTATCTTTTGCTCACTCCTGAAGAATGGGTACGCCAGCATTGGATACATTATTATCTTACGGTAAAGTGCTACTCTGCCTCGGCTATCGTCACTGAAAAGAAAATCCTTTTGAACGGCCTCACCAAGCGGGTCGACCTTCTGATCACGGAGAAAACCCTGCCGAAGATTCTGGTAGAATGCAAAGCCCCGCATGTGAAGCTTACCGAAAAAACTTTTGAGCAGACTGCAAGGTATAATTCCATCATCGGGGCAAGGGAAATCGTCCTTACGAACGGTTTGCAGCACATCAGCGCTTTTTATGAAAATGAGCAGTACCAGTTTTACAGAAATGGGTAAATTCTGCAAACTGCCTTATCTTTAACATTATTGAACACATTTTTTAAATAACAACTAATTTATATGGAAATTAAAAACATCATCTTCGATTTCGGAGGCGTTTTAATGGATTGGAACCCGAGGTATTTCTTCAAAGATTATTTTAATGATGATGAAAGAATGGAATATTTCCTTACTCATATCGCCCAGACAGAATGGAATGAGGAGCAGGACCGGGGAAGAAGCCTTTCGGAAGGCACGGAAATTCAGGTCAGGAAATTTCCGGAATGGGAAAAGGAGATCAGAGCCTATTACGATAACTGGACCGTTATGCTCAAAAGCGATATTCCCCACAATGTGGAGGTACTGAGAAAACTGGGCAACACTTCTTATGAGCTTTTCGGGTTAACCAACTGGTCGGAAGAGACTTTTCCGTATGCGCTTGAAAATTATGATTTCTTTCAGCTTTTTAACGGAAAAATTGTGGTTTCCGGGACCGAAAAGCTGATCAAGCCCGATCCAAGAATCTGGCAGGTGCTGTTAGAAAGATATGATCTCCGGGCACAGGAGTCCGTATTCATTGATGACAATTACAGGAATATCGAAATGGCACGGTCATTAGGCTTCAATACCGTTCATGTAAAACCGGAAACCGATCTGGAAGAAGAACTGATCGGCCTGGGCATCAGGCTGGAATAAAGATTATTATAATTCCGCTATTCCTCATTATAAGTTATTTTATTAATTTAGATGAGGATTTTTGTACCCTGCCCTACCTCAATATGATGAGATTGGCTTAGAAAACAGGAGACCATTGATCGTCCTTTATCAGTTCAGGCTTAAGATAGGGTCTGATCTCATTACGCTTCCGATCCGGGACGATACTTTTATAAACTAAATTACAAAATATGATACGTTCAATTTTATTAACAGCATTTCTAATGACCTCAGGAACAATTTTCAGTCAAAAGCTTTCTTCCGTTTCATACCAGGACGGTCCGCAGAAGCTCAATGGGATGGTAACTTCCAATGTGGGGAAAAAGCTGCCGGGAGTTCTGATCCTTCCGGCCTGGAAAGGAATAGATGATGAAGCAAAAAATTCTGCCCTGGAACTTGAAAAACAGGGTTATATCGCTTTCATCGCCGATATTTACGGGGAAGGCAATATCCCCGCAGACAATACCTCAGCAGCCAAAGCTTCAGGATACTACAAACAGAATTATGAAGCTTATCAGAAACGTATCTCTGCGGCATTGGACCAGCTTAAGAAAAGTGGTGCGATCCCGGATAAAATTGCCGTGATCGGATATTGTTTCGGTGGAACAGGAGCTTTGGAAGCAGCGAGAGGCAATTTGCCTGTGGCTGGTGTAGTTTCCATTCACGGGAGTCTGGCGAAAGACCAGACCCGGAAAAACGGCCCGCTTTCCGCTAAGATTTTAATTGAAAACCCTGCTGATGATAAAAGTGTTACCCAACAGGATTATGATAACCTCATCAAAGAAATGAATGAAGGGAATGCCGACTGGCAGATTATTACATATGCCCACTCCAGGCATACCTTCACAGACCCTAAATCACAGGATTATAATGAAGTGATGGCCAAAAGGGCCTGGAACCATACGCTGATGTTCCTGAAAGAAATTTTGAAATGATCTGATAATGGGTTAATGTAGCAGCTTATTCTATTGCTGAATGCATTAACCTATTATAATCTGTTTATATTGCCGGACTGTCTCAGTCTACTCCTTCCTCTTCCCTATGCACCAGCTCTAAAGAAAAGGCAGGCAGGCAAACGGATACATATTCGCAGGGCTCCGGGAACGGGTTGCTGTAGCGCACTCTTGCCCCTTTTTCTACCAGGATGCTCTGTCCTTTTTCCAGAATTACCGTCTCACCGTCTATTTCCAATTGTTTCTTCCCGGAAATGATCAGGGTAAATTCATCAAAATCAGGGGTCTGATAGGGCTCACTCCAATCCGGAGGAGCCACCATATGGGCAATGGAAACGTTGGAATTGCCTGTGGAGTTTCCCCAATGTTCTTCTATTAGCTTTCCGTCTGTAGTAGGAACTACGAAGGGAGACTGTTGAATTTTAAATTTTTTCATTTGTATGCCAGTTTTCTTTTTGGATTTCATAAACAACATTGGTCCTGGAGGGTTCCCCGAAATAAGCCACCTCTTCTTCCGCGATCTTTTGTCCGCCAAGCCTCTCCATGGCGATCTGTGAGCGGTAATTCTGCTTCCCGACATGGAAGTACACTTTATCGGTAAACCGGAAGATATAATCGAGCATCAGCTTTTTGACCTGCGGATTAATACCTTTGCCCCAGGATTTTTTACCATAGAAGGTGTATCCTATAAAGATACTGTTGTCTTCTTCGTTGTAATCATAATAACGGGTGCTTCCCAATACTTCACCGGAAGATTTCTCCACGATCTTGAAAGCGCCTTTGCTTTCCAGGGCACCTTTAAAGAAATTTTCAAAAACCTCCCTCTGATAGCGGTTTTTATGTGGGTGCTGTTCCCATATCTCAGGATCTGAGGCCACTTCGTATAGAGACTCAAAATCCCCTTGCTTTAAGGGGATTAGCTGATATTCATTGTTTTCCAGAACAGGTTGAATTGAAAAGTTCATTAGCTTTTGGTTTTAGCAGCATCTGATTCTATTTTCTTGATCTCTTTCAGCTTGTCTGTAATTTTAATCACCGCATCAGGCTTTGAAGGCTTCACGGGAACTTCAGCCTGGGCAAAATCCCATTTCAATACCAGGTTAGCAGAATTTTCATCAATAGGGTTCAGGGTAATTTCAAACCATTCCTGTTTATCTGCCAGCTTATTGACAGGCACCGTAATGTCTACGACGTCCTGCTTCGGGTCATAGGTATAGGCTCCCCACTGCTGGAAATCCTTGTTCAGGATCACTTTCCATTCTTTCTCCGTAGGAACGATGAACAGCCCGTAAGTACCCGCAGGTACAATCTTTCCTCCGAAGCTTACAGATTGTCCGAAGGTGATTTTTGTTGATGAGTTGGCCCCCGCTCTCCAAACCTGTCCGTAGGGAACCAGCTCTCCAAAGATCTTACGCCCCTTCACTCCCGGTCTTCCATAGTCTACCGTGATCTTGGACATTGAAAACTGCTGTTCCACCCTTTGGCGCGGACTTGCTGCCGGCACTGAATAATCCTGTGCAAAACTTAATGCTGAAGCTGATATGCTAAATGCAAATAGTATTTTTTTCACGTTTAAATTTTTTTTAAAAATACGAAATCAAAACAAAATAGCCTTCTCCAATTCCAACAATTTTTGTTTTCTCCAGATCCCTCCCGCATAGCCTACCAGCTCACCGTTTGAGCCGATCACGCGGTGACAGGGAATCAGGATCGCAATTTTATTGATCCCGTTGGCAGTTCCTACAGCACGGATCGCTTTAGGATTTCCCAATAGCTCAGACTGTTGCCTGTAAGTTCTGATCTCTCCCATCGGGATTTCTCTTAAAAGCTGCCATACTTTTTCCTGAAATTCCGTTCCCGTAGTGAATAAGGGTACCCCAAATCTATCCCTTTTGCCTCCAAAATATTCTTTGAGCTCATTCTCCAGCTGCTCAAAATGAGGATGCTCTTGTTCCGTGATCTCTGCATTCAGGGTTTTTGATAATGACTTGAATTGCTTCTCCATATTTTTCCGGTCAGTAAATTCCAGCAGGCAGATCCCCTGATCCACGGCACAGGCGAACATTGGTCCGAGAGGGGTTTCTATGGTTTTAAGATGTACGGTTTCCATTGAGTTAAAATTAATCATTTTTCTCCTTATTTAAGTTGTTTAATTCCTAAATTTAGGTCTTAAATCAGTCGTTATGCTTAAGCCAGGTCTTATATTCCTCTTATTCTGCTGTTTTGTAGTAAAAGCCCAGGAAATCATTCCTTTCAGGATCACAAAACACAATAACATCATTGTAAAAACCCTGGTAAATGACCGGGATTCCCTCGACCTTATGTTCCAGATCGCAATGGAAGACGCCTCTGTTTCCCCTGAACGGCAGAGAAAAGCTGATCATATCATATTCAGAGACGGGATCAGCGAAAACAATACGATAAAAGCAGGAAAGCTGATCAGGAACAATATCCGCTTTTTCGACAATGAGCTTACCGGACATGAGGCGGATGGGAAAGTTGGTACCGGTATTTTTACAGGAAAAGTTTTTAAGATCGATTATGATGGAAGCCAGTTTGTGATCTATGACCAACTGCCTGATGTAACGGACTACCGGAAAGTCCCTTTATTTTCTGACAGGGGCCAGCTGTTTATCGACGGAATCAGCATTATTAATGGCACCCGGCAGGAAACCCGTTTACTTTTACAGTCCGGATATTCAGGGGGACTGCTTTACAGCAACCGGTTTGCGGATGAAAAAGGTTTAGGTGAAAAGCTGGAAATTACAGGTGAAAAGGTCTTAAAGAACTCCTCAGGGCAGAGCGTTATCACCAGACAGGGGATCCTGCCTTATTTCGACCTGGCGGGCCTGGTGCTGAAAAATGTTTCCGCAGGCTTTTTTGCCGGCGACCTTAAAACCCAGAAGGTAAGCTATTTCGGTGCCGATCTGCTGAGGAGGTTCAACTGGATCTTTGATGCTGAAAGGCAGACTGCCTATATAAAGCCAAGCCGCTATTTTACTGAGCCTTATTATAAGATCAACTAAACTCTGCAAAAAGTTTGAATGTGGCATTTAAAATCCTTTAACGGCCGGTTTCCAAGCTCCGGCTTGTTTCGTCCGCACCTATAATATGCACAAATTTTATAATCTATAAATATTAAATCATGAATAAACGTTTTTATTATGCAGCTCCATCCATTTGGAAGGTTCCGCGATATCGGCCCATCCGAACTGACGGTATAACCCGTGTGCATCTCCTGTAACCAGCATCCAACGCCTTAAACCCTGCAGCTCCGGGTGGCCCATAACGGCTTCCATCAGCCATTTGGATAATCCTTTTCCACGGTGATCTTCCAGAATATAAACATCACACAAATACGCAGCTGTAGAAAAATCAGTAATTATTCTGGCGAAACCGATCTGCTTTTCATTATGGAAAACCCCAAAGCAAAGTGAATTCCCTATTGCTTTTTGCACCCTTTCTCTTGGAATATTCAGGCTCCAATATGCTTTTGTTGATAAAAAATCATGAATGGAATCAATGTCCAGCCTTGTTTTGTCTGTCGAGATACAAAACTCATCTTTGTATAAAACGATATCTTTCATATTTTTCCGGTTTGATTATTTTTTTCTGATCTGTAACAGGTCTCAATGTAAAGATATAATAAACCCCCGCAATTATTTACGGGGGTCAGATATTTAAAGAATCTTACATCGTCTCCATTTTGAAGCTCATGCTTTCGATCACTTTGAGGATGGCCTCTACCGTATCCATGGAGGTTAAACAAGGAACTCCGTTTTCCACACTCATTCTCCGGATCTGGAAACCGTCTCTTTCAGCCTGTTTTCCTTTTGTAGTGGTATTTACAACGTATTGTACCTTTCCTTTCTGGATAAGGTCGATCAGGTTCACGTCTTCCTCTCCGATCTTGTATCCTATTTTACAAGGAATCCCTTTTTCTTCGAAGAATTTGGCTGTTCCTTCCGTGGCCCAGATCCTGAAACCTACTTCATGGAACCTTGCCGCCAGGGCTGCCGCTTCCTCTTTATGTTTATCGGCCACGGTAAATAAAATGGATCCGTGCATCGGGACTTTTCTTCCAGCAGCAACCAATCCTTTGTAAAGGGCCTTTTCAAGGGTAGTGTCTTTTCCCATTACTTCTCCCGTAGATTTCATTTCAGGGCCCAGAGAGACATCTACCTTCGTCAATTTCGAGAAGGAGAATACAGGAACTTTTACATACACACCTTCTTTTTCCGGTACCAGCCCGCTTTCATACCCCAGATCTTTCAGCTTTTGCCCTAAGATTGCTTTTGTCGCCAGATTGGCCATCGGCACCTCCGTAATCTTGGATAAGAAAGGAACGGTTCTGGATGAACGCGGGTTCACCTCAATCACATACACATTTCCTTCAAAAAGAACATATTGGATATTCATTAATCCGACAACATTCAGCCCTTTGGCCAGTCTTTTCGTGTAATCAACCAGCGTTTCGATCTCTTTTTGTGAAATATTCTGTGGCGGATATACTGCAATGGAATCTCCCGAATGCACACCCGCTCTCTCAATATGCTCCATGATCCCCGGGATCACTGTGGTCTCACCATCACAGATGGCATCGATTTCCACTTCTTTCCCCACCATGTATTTATCAACCAGTACCGGATGCTCAGGGCTTGCCTCCACGGCATTTTCCATATAATAGGCCAGTTCCGTTTCGGTATATACAATTTCCATTGCCCTTCCTCCCAAAACATAGCTAGGACGGACAAGAACCGGATAGCCGATTTCGTTGGCAATTTTTATCGCTTCTTCTTTGGATGTTGAAGTTTTCCCTTTCGGCTGGGGAATTCCAAGCTCCTGAAGGGCTTTTTCAAATTTATCCCTGTTTTCAGCTCTGTCAAGGTCTTCCAGTGATGTTCCAAGGATCTGTACCCCATGAGCAGCCAGCTTGTCTGCCAGGTTAATGGCCGTCTGCCCTCCGAACTGAACCACCACTCCTTTTGGTTTTTCAAGTTCGATGATATTCATTACATCTTCTTCTGTAAGCGGTTCAAAGTAAAGCTTATCAGAGATCGAGAAATCCGTGGAAACCGTTTCGGGATTGTTGTTGATGATGATCGCTTCATAGCCCATTTCTTTGATCGCCCAAACCGAATGTACCGTAGCATAATCAAACTCAACCCCCTGCCCGATCCTGATGGGTCCTGAACCCAGAACAATGATCTTTTCTTTATCTGAAACCACACTTTCGTTCTCTTCTTCATAGGTTCCGTAGAAATATGGGGTTTCACTTTCAAATTCAGCCGCACAGGTATCTACCATTTTGTATACCGGCATGATGCCGTTTTCTTTCCTGAAATTGAAGACTTCTCTTTGTGTTGTCTCCCAGAGGTGGGCGATATTCAAATCTGCAAAGCCTAGCTTCTTGGCTTCCCTTAATACTTCTTTATCGAATTTATTATCTGCGATAACTTTTTCAAAATCAATCAGCTTTTTCAGCTTCCAGATGAAAAACTTGTCAATCTTGCTCCATTCCACGATCTGCTCCCAGTCGTATCCCCGTCTCAGGGCATCTCCAATGATGAACAGTCTTTCATCATCGCAAACCCTGATCCTTCTTTCTATTTCTTCTGCTGTAAGGGCCTGCGCCTGCTTGGTTTTCAGGCCGATATGTCTTATTCCCGTTTCCAGTGAGCGGATGGCTTTTTGCAAGGATTCCTCGAAATTCCTTCCGATCGCCATTACCTCACCGGTTGCTTTCATCTGGGTAGATAATCTTCGGTCGGCCGTTTCAAATTTATCAAACGGGAATCTCGGGAATTTGGTCACTACATAGTCCAGAGCCGGCTCGAAGCAGGCATAGGTCTTTCCTGTAACCGGATTCATGATCTCATCCAGGGTCAATCCTACCGCGATTTTCGCTGCGATCTTCGCAATCGGATAACCTGTCGCCTTACTTGCCAAAGCTGATGACCGGGAAACCCTAGGATTCACCTCAATGATATAATAATTGAATGAATCCGGATCCAAAGCCAGCTGTACGTTACATCCACCTTCGATTCCCAAAGCTCTGATGATCTTTAGTGAAGCGTTTCTCAGCAACTGGTATTCCCTGTCCGAAAGTGTCTGGGAAGGAGCTACAACGATGGAATCCCCTGTATGAACTCCCACCGGATCTATATTTTCCATGTTACAAACCACAATCGCATTGTCGTTCGCATCACGCATTACCTCGTATTCGATTTCTTTGAAGCCTGCAATTGATTTTTCGATCAGACATTGGGTAACAGGGCTATGCTTTAATCCCAGTTCAGCAATTTCCTTGAGCTCCGCTTCATTGGAAGCGATCCCGCCACCTGTGCCTCCCATCGTAAAAGCAGGACGAACAATCACAGGATATCCGATCTTGTCGGCGAAATTTAATGCCGCATCCACTGTATTCACAATGTCAGACTCAGGAACGGGCTCATTCAATTCTCTCATCAACTCACGGAACAGATCTCTGTCCTCAGCTCTGTTGATGGCTGAAAGTTTAGTTCCCAGAACTTCCACCTTACATTCTTCAAGGATTCCTGATTTTTCCAGCTCTACCGCCATATTCAGCCCGGTTTGTCCTCCAAGGGTTGGTAGAAGCGCATCCGGACGTTCTTTTCTGATGATATGACTTACAAATGGAAGTGAAATCGGCTCGATATACACTTTATCCGCGATTTCAACATCCGTCATGATCGTAGCAGGGTTTGAGTTGATCAAGATCACTCTATAGCCTTCTTCCTTCAAAGACAGACAGGCCTGCGTTCCCGCGTAATCAAATTCTGCCGCCTGACCAATAATTATAGGTCCTGAACCGATTACTAAAATTGTTTTTATATCTGTACGTTTTGCCATTTTCTAATTAGATATGAGATGCCAGGTGTCAGATATCAGACTGTCCGGCATTGTGTTTTACTTTTATATTAGATTTGAATGTATGGATCATTCGTAGGATCTCTTTCAGATTGATATTAAACTGTCAGTCGTTTTCTAATATCTGAAATCTAAATTATTTCTTAAAGTCTTCCATTAATGCGATAAACTCATCGAACAGGTAGTTCGCATCTTCAGGACCGGGGCTTGCTTCCGGGTGGTACTGTACCGAGAAACAAGGGTGAATCTTATGTTTTAAGCCCTCATTCGTCCTGTCATTCAAAGCAATGTGTGTTTCAATCAGGTCTGTTCCTTTAAGGCTTTCCTGATCCACTGCATAGCCATGGTTTTGGGAAGTGATGGAAACTCTGTTTTTCTCCAGATCCAGGACCGGATGGTTTCCTCCCCGGTGTCCGAACTTTAATTTAAACGTTTTTGCCCCGCAGGCTAACCCGATCAACTGGTGCCCTAAACAAATCCCGAAAATAGGAACTTTACCTAACAATCCGCGGATCATCTCAAGAGCCTGAGGGTTATCCTCCGGATCCCCGGGACCGTTTGACAGCATGATCCCGTCCGGATTCATCAATAAGATCTCTTCTGCTGTTGTATCATGAGAAACCACTGTGATATCGCAGTTTCTTTGGGATAATTCCCTGATTATCCCCAGTTTGGAACCGAAGTCCACCAATACTACCTTGAAGCCTCTTCCCGGATTGGCATAGGCTGTTTTGGTAGAAACGGTTTCTACCTGATTGGTAGGAAAACTGGTCGATTTAAGATCTGCCACCACTGCATGCTCATCTGCATCGGCATTCACAATTTTTCCTTTCACCACTCCCCGGTTACGGATAACTCTCGTCAATCTTCTGGTATCAACTCCTGCAATTCCGGAAAGGTGTTTCTTTTTGAACAATTCATCCAAAGTAAGCTGAGTACGGAAATTGGAAGGGAAATCGCAAAGCTCCTTCACGATAAGGCCTTTAATTGCCGGCTCTATACTTTCATAATCATCACGGTTAATACCATAATTCCCGATAAGCGGATAGGTCATACAAACAATCTGACCGCAGTAAGACGGATCTGAGATCAGCTCCTGATACCCCGTCATTCCGGTATTGAAAACCACTTCTCCTGCGGTTTCCAACTCTGCTCCGAAACCTTCTCCATGAAACACTTCACCGGATTCCAGTATTAATTTTTTCTTCATTTTTAAAAATTAGTATTAGATTTTTAGAATCAGAAGTCAGGGACTTCTTTATTCCATATTATTGTCTTATTCTTTTACTTTATTGTACCTGTTTAAAGGTAAATCCTTTCTCTTCCAATGCTTCCTTCAGAATGGCCATCCTTGCGAAAACCCCGTTCTGCATTTGTTTGAAAATCCTTGACCGTTCACATTCCACAAGATCAGTATCAATCTCTACTCCCCTGTTGATCGGGGCGGGATGCATGATGATGGCTCCTTTTTTCATGGCTTTCTCCCTTTCCTTCGTCAGACCATATTTCCTGTGATATTCCGACGCTGAAAAGCTCATTTTTGCATCATGTCTTTCGTGCTGGATTCTTAAAAGCATTAAAACATCCACTTCTGCAATCAGTTCATCCAAAGCCAGGTAGGTCCCGTTGATCAGGGCTCCTTCGTCAAACCATTGTTCAGGCCCCGAAAAGTATACTTTGGCTCCTAATCTTCTCAGTGCCTCTGCATTTGAATTGGCAACCCTGCTGTGCTTTACATCTCCCACAATCCCTACTTTCAGGCCTTCAAACTTTCCGAACTCCTGATAGATCGTCATCAGATCCAGCATACATTGCGACGGGTGATTTCCTGTTCCGTCGCCACCGTTGATAACAGGAATCGTGATGTTTTTCAGCTCTTCATAATACCTGTCTTTTCTATCCCTGATCACTACCAGGTTTACTCCCAGGCTTTCAATGGTTTTTACCGTATCATATAATGTTTCACCTTTATTTACAGAACTGTGGGAGGCATCAAAAGGCACTACCTGAAGGCCGAGCTTTCTTTCGGCAATATCAAAACTGGTCTTTGTTCTTGTACTGTCTTCAAAAAAGAGATTTGAACAGAAAACCTCTCCTTCAATTTTAGCGGTCTTTCCATTCGCGAAAGCCAAAGCTTCTGTCAGTATACTGTTGATTTTCTCCGTGCTTAGTTCTGTTATCGTAAACATAATATCTAAATTTTTGACATAAAAAAAGCGAAGACCACATCTTCGCTTAATAACAATAAATATCGTAAAGGGCGCTGTCGCCCGGTAAATCTAATGATATAAATACTCTTTTATTCATTAGGTGCAAAGATACAACAATTTCGTAAACTGGCAAAACCAAATTTTAATAAACTAAAAAAAATTTAATAGGTCCTTATTTTCATTTTTTCTTAATATTTTTGTTAAAATTCAAATCATATGGATTCCAAGGACAAAATGATTCTCAATATTATTCAGGAAGATTCCACTTTATCTGTAAAGGAGATATCGGAAAGGATCGGTCTTACCTTTACTCCCACCTATGAGCGGATCAAGCAGCTGGAGAAGCAAGGCATTATTGAGAAATATGTAGGCCTTCTGAACCGTGAAAAGCTTGGGCTGAATATTGTAGTCTATTGTAACGTCCGTCTCAAGGAGCAGTCCCAGAAAGTCCTTGAAACTTTTGAAAAAAACATCGGCAAATATGATGAAGTGCAGGAAATCATCAGTCTTTCCGGGGAATATGACTATATGCTGAAGATTATTGCGAAAGACATTAACTCTTATAATAATTTTGCCGTTAATGTAATTTCAAATATCCCTAATATCGGGCAATACCACAGCTCCATCGTATTACATGAAGTGAAAAAGACCACTAAATTCAAACTTGATATGGATTAATGGTCCTAATCCTTACTGATCAGCCTAATAGTTTGTTTTTAAGCTTGTTAAACTGATATTCTATTTTATCCAGGCAAAGGTTACCTATGCTTCCCTGATGGGTATGATCGAGATCTCTGATCTCAAAGTCGAACGCATTATTTTCAATTTCATTTCCGATCTTTACATAGGCGTCCCGGAATGAGCTGCCCCTTTTCACTTCCTCATTGATTTTCTCCACGCTGAAAAGGTATTTATATTTCTCATCTTCCAGAATACCTTCTTTCACCCGGATATGGGGTAAAGTATAGTTTAAAATTTCAAGGCATTCCTTTAAAGAATCAATGGCAGGAAAGAGTATTTCTTTTGTGAGCTGGACATCTCTGTGATAGCCTGAGGGAAGGTTCCCCGTAAGAAGGATAAGCTCATTGGGCAGGGCCTGGATCCGGTTGCAGCGTGCACGCACCAGTTCAAAGATGTCTGGATTTTTCTTATGAGGCATTATGCTGCTGCCTGTTGTGAATTCTTTCGGGAAGCTGATGAAATCGAAATTCTGGCTTAAATACAAGCAGATGTCATACGCAAATTTTCCAAGTGTTCCGCCTAAGGCCGCCATGGCCATGGCCAGCAGCTTCTCAGATTTCCCGCGGGTCATCTGGGCATATACTGAATTATAGTTCATGGCTTGAAAACCCAGATGGCCGGTCGTGCTTTCCCGGTCAATCGGGAATGATGAACCATAGCCGGCCGCAGATCCTAAAGGATTTTTGTTGATGATATTCTTAACGGCAAGAAGGATTTCAAGATCATCGGGCAAAGCTTCCGCATATGCCCCGAACCATAGCCCGAAAGATGAGGGCATTGCTATCTGCAAATGGGTATATCCCGGCAGCAGAATATTTTTATGCTGTTCTGCAAGACCGATCAAAATACCGAAAAAGCCATCTGTTAAGGCCGTAATCTCCCGGATCTCATCCAGCAGGTAGAGCTTAATGTCCAGCAAGACCTGATCATTGCGGGACCTGGCCGTATGGATCTTTTTTCCTGTATCTCCCAGGTTCTGAATTAAAATAGCCTCAACCTGGGAATGAATATCCTCTGCTTCCTTATCTATCTTAAAGGTCCCTTCCTCTATATCTTTCAGGATTCCGGACAACACAGACAACATCTGCTCCGATTCTTCCGCAGAAATAATCCCGGTTTCCGCAAGCATTTTACAGTGTGCCATAGAGCCCCGGACGTCATATCTGGCGAGGCGTATGTCAAAATCAAGGTCTTTCCCTACTGTGAATCGGTTTACTAATGTATTGGTGGCAAGATCATCTTTCTGCCATATTTTTTTCATGCTTATTTATTATTAAGGTATTATTGTTAAAAGGTCAGATCAACCTGAAGATTGAAAGCCGGTCTCAGATGTCGGATCAGATATGGTCTGAACTTTCATATTTTATAAAACCTTCTCCAAAATCTGAATATAAATATCAATTCCTTCTTCTATTTCTTTTATATAGATGTATTCATCCGCCGTATGGGAACGTGTGCTGTCCCCGGGGCCGAGTTTCACTGAGGTACAGGGGATAATGGCCTGGTCCGATGAAGTAGGAGATCCGTAAACCGTTCTCCCGGCTTCCAGCCCTGCCTGTACGAAAGGATGCTCCATTTCAATTTTTGAAGAATTCAGCCTGAAAGACCTTGCCGTAAGCGTTGATTTCATTTGCGACTTTATAATTTCAAACACCTCCTTATTAGAATATTCATCTGTAACCCTCACATCGAGGGTAAAGGTACACGACTCGGGAACAACATTGTGCTGCACTCCTGCATGGATTCCCGAAAGGGTAATTTTAACCTCTCCCAGGTATTCCGAAACTTTTGGAAACTTAAAATTCAGGATATGCTGCAGATCTTCCATGCACTTCACAATTGAATGATCATCATTAGGATGAGCGGCATGGGATGGCGTCCCCTTCATCTCCCCGTCAATCACCAGAAGTCCTTTTTCCGCAATGGCAAGATGCATCTGTGTGGGTTCTCCCACAATGGCAAGCTCCACATCCGGTAACTGTGGGAACAAAGCTTCAATCCCGTTAAACCCCGAAATCTCTTCTTCGGCTGTCAGGGCAATAATTAAGTTATACTTTAAATTTTCTCTTTCATAAAAGTACAGAAAAACCTGCACCATGGAAACCAGAGAACCTCCTGCATCGTTGCTTCCCAATCCGTATAGTTTCCCGTCTTTTTCAACCGGTAAAAACGGATCCAGGGTATATGCCTTATTCGGTTTTACCGTATCGTGATGGGTATTCAGCAGGATGGACGGTTTGGAAATATCAAAAGCTTTGTTCACCGCCCAGATATTGTTCTTAAAACGCTTCGTGGGAATGTTGTATCTTTTGAAAAAGTTTTCAATCTCCACAGAGGTATGGTATTCATCTTTGCTAAATGAAGGTATACCGATCAATGCTTTAAGCAGCCCGACCGCATTATTCAGCATCTCTTCCCTACTGTAAACGGATTTCAGTTCCTTCATGATGATCTTCTATATGGTTCTTCAATTGTGTCTCCTTAATCAGGAATACTTTATTTACATTATTTTTTACGGCTTCCAGTGCGTTCTCCAGTTTGGGTAATATCCCTTTATGCAGTTTTCCTTCTTTTTTTAAAGCAATAAATCCCGTCTCTGAAACAGCTTTTAAAACAGATCCCGGGTCATTCACATCCTGTAATACCCCTGCCTTATCAAAGCAGTATAGCAATTCCACATCATAGAACCCTGCCAGGGCCTGTGCAATGACGGAAGCAATGGTATCTGCATTGGTGTTTAACAGATTCCCTTTTTTATCGTGTGTGATTGCAGAGAAGACTGGCACCAGGCCAAGGCCTGTCAACGCTGAAATAAGTTCAACATTGACATCTTTCCTGTCAATATCTCCTACAAATCCGAAATCAATATCAGGATGCTTCCTTTTTCCGGCCCGGATGATATTCCCGTCCGCACCGGAAAGCCCTATGGCGTTACAGTCCTTCTGTTGAAGCCTGGCCACAATATTTTTATTGATGCTTCCTGCATATACCATTGTTACGATATCCAGGGTATCCTTATCCGTAATTCTCCTTCCATTTATCATTTTTTGCTCTATCCCCAGTTTATCAGCTAAGGTCGTTGCCAGCTTTCCCCCGCCATGTATAAGTATTTTCCTCTCTCTGATCCCTGAGAACTGCTCTAAAAACCGGTCCAGCAGCACCTCATCATCAATCAGGGCTCCTCCTATTTTTACGATGTATATTTTGGATTTCATTTTATTAATCGTTTAAACATTGATTCCTGTAAGATCCCGGCCGGTTCCCGTTTTAAGATCCGCTACCATTTTCAGCTGAGCAGATTTCATCTAAGATCTCACTGAACACGGCCTGGGCGGAAAAGATCCGGTTCTTCGCCTGCTGATAAATAACGGAGTTTTCACTGTCCATCACTTCATCACTTAATTCCACATTCCTTCGCACCGGAAGGCAATGCATTACTTTGGCCTGACAGGTTCTGGTCAGCTTTTCATTGGTCAGCATCCAGTTTTCTTTTACTTCAGGCATTGCCGCGTATTCATCAAAGGAGGACCAGTTTTTTACATAAACAAAATCAGCATCTTTCAGGGCTTCTTCCTGGTTGTGGATTACCGGCGTAGCTTTGGTAAAGCTTTTATCAAGATCATATCCTTCAGGATTGGTAATGATAAAGTCGACATCCATTTGCTGCATCCATTCCGTAAAGGAGTTGGCAACCGCCTGGGCAATCGGCTTGATATGTGGGGCCCAGGTAAGCACAACTTTCGGCTTGCGCCGTTCTTTCCAGTTTTCGGTGATGGTGATACAATCCGCAAGGCTCTGCAGGGGGTGGCGGGTAGCAGATTCCAGTGAAACAACCGGTACTCTGGCATATTTCAGGAACTGGCTCAGTATATTTTCATTGACGTCATCTTCCTTATTCTTCATACCTGCAAAGCACCGGACGGCAATAATATCGCAATATTGGTTCAGTACTTCAATGGCATCTCTGATATGCTCCACCGTATCCCCGTTCATCACAGCCCCGTCTGCAAACTCCAGGTTCCAGGCTTCCTGCGCCGCATTTAAGGTCAGAACATTCAAGCCCAGGTTCTGGGCTGCAATCTGGCTGCTCAGACGCGTTCTCAGGCTTGAATTTAAAAATACCAGCCCTATGGTTTTCCCCTTTCCTTTTTCCTGTCCGGAAAGCGGATGATCTTTAATATATAATGCTTTTTCTATGATTTGCTGCAAGTTTTCAACATCACTCACAGAGGTAAAATTTTTCATTGATTGATTTTTTTTCTGGCAATATGGCAACTATGCGCTCACTGCCTATTGACCGTTAATTTTATCCAGAACGGTTTTCAACGCAAGGATGAAAATATCCGCTTCCTTTTTCCCGATATTAAGGGCCGGGAGAACCCTCAAAACAGTTTTATCATTAGAGTTTCCTGTGAAGATATGATGATCATATAACAGGCTTTTCCTTACTTCCGAGCAGTCCCTGTCCAGCCCGATCCCGATCATCAGCCCTTTCCTCCTGATCGAGGCAATGTGCGGAAAGGCTTTTATCTCATTTTCGATATAATCTCCCATTTTCCGGGCGTTTTCAATAAGGTTTTCTTCTTCCATCACATCCAGCACTGCAATTGCCGCTGCGCAGGCCAGATGATTTCCGCCAAAGGTTGTTCCCAATAAACCGCTGCTGGCCTGAAATTTCGGATGAATCAATACCCCTCCCACCGGGAAACCGTTCCCCATACCTTTTGCCGTGGTAATGATATCCGGCCTGATCCCAAATTCCTGATGAGCAAAAAAATGTCCGGTTCTTCCATACCCCGACTGAACCTCATCTAAGATCAAAAGCGTATTGTATTCGTCACACAATGCTTTAATCCGGGATAAAAATCCTGCTGCGGGGATGACGACTCCTCCTACACCCTGGATCCCTTCAATGATAACGGATGAAATTTCATTTCCCCGGGCTTTAAAAATCCTTTCAAGCTCTTCGGCATCATCCCATTCACACCTGATAAACCTTTCGGAATGGTTTACAGGAGCCACGATCTTGGGATTATCAGTCACGGAAACCGCTGCGGAAGTTCTTCCGTGGAATGAGCCCGAAAAATAAAGCACTTTACTTCTTCTATTATGGAATGAAGCGAGCTTAAGGGCATTTTCATTGGCCTCAGCACCGGAATTACACAGAAAAAGACTGTAATCCGCATATCCTGAAAGCCTGCCTAGCTTTTCTGCCAGCTCCGTTTGCAGATCATTCTGAACAGAATTGGAATAGAAAGAGATCTTTTCCAGCTGCTCCTTCAGTTTATTTTGATAGTACGGATGGCTGTGCCCGATGGAGATCACCGCATGACCTCCGTAGAAATCAAGATATTGTTGTCCTTTATCATCCCAGAGAAACGATCCCCGGGCTTTTACAGGATTTATATTAAACAATGGATATACGTTAAATAAATTCATCTTTATTTTAATTGATTTCTTCTGTTCCCCGGTAATAAGTGCATAATAGACTTCCGCTAAAATTTAAAATGCGACCGGCTTTAAGTTTAACCCTAAATATTCGTCCCATCCCATAGCAATATTCATATTCTGTACTGCCTGTCCGGAAGCCCCTTTCAGTAAATTATCAATAGCCGAGTGGATCACTGCAACATTTCCGTTTTTTTCAATTTGTATCACACAGCGGTTGGTATTGACCACCTGTTTCAGATCTATTGCATTACCGCTTACCTTTACAAAAGGTTCATCCTCATAAAAATCCTGAAACAGCTGCTCCAGGGAGGAAAGTTCCAGGCTTGTCTTCAGGGTAGAGCTTGTAAAAATACCTCTTGCAAAATCTCCTCGCCACGGTACAAAATTCAGATCGATATTTTTATGGTTCAATCGCGTCAATTGATTCAGAATTTCATCCGCATGCTGGTGTTTCAAGGTTTTGTATGCTGAAATGTTATCATTCCGCCAGGTAAAATGCGTCGTTGCCTGAAGAGATTGTCCTGCCCCTGTGGAGCCTGTGATTCCGGTTGTAAAGACCTCATCCAATATTCCTTTTTCCGCTAACGGCAGTAATGCTAACTGTATCGCGGTAGCAAAACATCCGGGATTTGCAATGCTCTTTGCTTCTTGCAGTTGTTTTTTATTGATTTCCGGCAATCCGTAGATAAAATCCCTGTCTCCAAAGCCTCCATCAAGGCGGAAATCATTTCCCAGATCAATCACTAAAGTTTCTTTTCCGATACGGTTTTGGCTGAGCCAGTTCCGGCTTTCCTTATGGGGAAGGCAAAGGAAAAGAATATCCACGTCCCCGGGTTCATCTGTTAAAGCCTTTTCACAAACCGCCGTCAGATCCGGGTACAAATCTGAAATTTTCATCCCCGGATGAGAACGGCTATATAAAAAACTCAACGTTACAAAAGGATGGAAGGCCAGCAGGCGCACCAGCTCACTCCCGGTATAACCATTCGCGCCTACAATTCCTACTGTTTTTTTCATATATGTTGGGCCATGCCCTGTCTTTATTGAACTGTTTGATGGCATTCTGTTCCATCTTAATTGACATTATTTGATCCCCTGATTGATCTGATGATATATGTTTAAAGAATTGCCTATAATCTTCGTATATCCTTTCACATCTTCTCCGGTCCAGGCCCTGTTGGCCTCACCGTAGCTCCCGAATCTGTCAGACATCAGATCATGAGGGGATTCAATTCCGTTTAGAATAAACCTGTACGGATAAAGAGTTACAAAGACCTTTCCGGTGACCGTTTTTTGGGAATCTGTCAAAAAAGCCTCTATATTTCTCATTACCGGATCCAGGAAAAGAGCCTCATGCAGCCAGTTACCATACCAGTCAGACAACTGGGATTTCATCATCTGCTGATATTTGGAAAGCGTATGCTTTTCAAGCAGGTGATGCGCTTTGATGATCACGGTAGCGGCTGCTGCTTCAAAACCTACCCTTCCTTTGATTCCAACAATGGTATCTCCTACATGGATATCCCGCCCGATCCCGTAAGCGGATGCTAATCTTTCAATTTCCTGAATGGCATTGACAGGATGTTTAAAGCTTTTCCCATTTACAGCTGCAATTTCCCCTTTCTTAAATTCAATTTCCAGGTCTGAAGGCCGGGTGGCCTCTGCTCTGGACGGAAACGCCTCCTCAGGTAAGTAGCTTCCCGAGGTCAGGGTTTCCTTTCCCCCTACTGAAGTTCCCCAAAGGCCTTTATTCACAGAATATTCTGCTTTCCGGAACTCCATATCGTAACCATGGCTTTTCAAAAACCCTATCTCTTCATCCCTGGATAAAGCCATATCACGTATCGGTGTGATGATTTCTATATCCGGACACATGACCCCGAAGATCAGGTCAAAACGAACCTGATCATTTCCGGCCCCGGTACTTCCGTGGGCAATGGCATCGGCTCCCGCTTCAATGGCATATTTCGCAATTTCCTGCGCCTGGACAGTTCGCTCAGCGCTTACGGAAAGCGGATAGGTATTATTTTTAAGCACATTCCCGAAAATCAGATACTTCACACAAGAATTGTAGTAATCTTCCTGAGCGTCTACACACCTGTATTCTTTCACCCCAAGCTGTAAGGCCCTTTTCTCCAGCTCCTTTTCCTCTTCCTTAGAAAAACCTCCGGTATTCACAGTTACTGCATACACCTCATACCCCAGTACTTCACTGAGATATTTGGCACAGTATGAGGTATCCAAACCTCCACTAAACGCTAAGACGACTTTCTTTTTCATCTGATCTCCTTTTATTGTTTTTACACTCACCGGCAGAATCCTGTGTAAGGTGTCCGGTGTCTGCCTTGCTTATTTCATTGTTATATTCATTTTGTGGCCATTGATGCCCTTCCTCATGTTTATTCAACTTTTCAGGAACAAAAAGCATTGCCGTACACAGACAATTCTTACGTTCCTTTTGTGTAAGAATATCATAATTGATACAGCTCTTACAGCCGTTCCAGAATTCCTCATCCTGCGTCAGTTCAGAATATATTACGGGTTTATAGCCCAGATCACTGTTGATCTTCATTACGGCAAGGCCTGTTGTTAGCCCGAATACTTTCGCATCCGGATATTTTTCTCTGGACAGCTGGAAGATCTTATGTTTAATCCTGGTAGCAACTCCCTTGTTCCTGAATCTCGGGGATACTATTAATCCTGAATTGGCCACAAACTGCCCATGAGACCAGGTCTCTATGTAGCAGAATCCCACCCATTCGCCATTTTCAGTGGCCACTACGGCATTGCCTTCTGAAATCTTCTTGCTCAGATATTCCAGCGAACGTTTCGCGATCCCTGTCCCTCTCCGCTGTGCAGAATCATACATTTCCTGCTGTATTTCACTTACATACACCAGATGCTGGCATGAGGAAACTTCTATTTCCATTTGATTTATCTAAATTTTGCGGCAAATTTAAAATATAATTTCTTTAAAAAACAAATTAAAAAGATATTTTTTTTGGATTAAAAAAATAATCAGGTAAAATTATCTTTGATTAGTTTTATTATTTTGCTAAATAATTATATATTTGCTAAATATGTATAGCTATGGAAAATAATTGCCCGAAATGTAACAGCAACAGAATTGTAAAAAGCGGGATCGTTAATGAAAAACAACGCTTCCATTGCAAGGATTGCAATTATTATTTCACCGTTAAAAAGCTTGGAAAACAGATTAATGACTACTATGTAACAAAAGCTTTACAGCTCCACCTTGAAGGACTAAGCTATCGTGAAATAGAAAGGATCATCGGGGTTTCCCATGTTACCATAAGCTCCTGGATCAAGAAATACAACATCACCAGGCCACCTCATTCCGGATTTCATCCGGTTTACAAAATTTTAAAACAAAATGAATTGATCGAATATATGTCCCAGGAGGAAAACATCAGAAATTCCGGAATTATCATCACTCAGTTTGCAGACAAGTATATGCTGATCAAATGGGAAAGGTTTAAAAAATAGGAGGAGTGAGAGGGTTATAAGTTATAAATATGAGTTATGAGTTATAGAAACATGATAGTCAATTTATTATGCATGATATACATCTTTAATTTTGATTCAGATCTCTCAATAATTTTAAATTCATAACTCATAATTCATAACTTATAACTAAAAAAACTATATTCTTACCATAAATATATATTAAATTTTCTAAATAAAACTATTAGTTACAATTTGGTATTCATAAAACAACAGCCAAATAATTAATAATTTATGAAGAAAATATTAATATTTATTGGATTGTCTCTAATCAGCAATTCTTTATATTCCCAGGGCTCTCCTGATTATGGAAGCGGATTGAAACTAAACCTCAACCAGCAGGGTGATAAATACGTCAGATTTATTTTATGGGATCAGTTTTGGTTACGGAATACGGAAATGAATCCGGGAAGCATGGTGGGAGGCGAAGCCACAGACAATTCCTGGAGTCTGGGAAACCGGAGACTCCGGGCTTTAGCCTATGCACAGATCTCCAAAAGATATATGATCCTGGCGCATTTTGGTATTAATAATCAGACATTTATTAACGGGGGTGGTTCGGGAACTTCCGGGACCGGAGGCTACGGAAATGGTAAAAAGCCACAGATGTTTTTCCATGATGCCTGGAATGAATATGCTGTTGTTTTACCCGGAGAAGCCGGAAAATTCAGTCTGTCCTTAGGAGCCGGGCTCCATTATTACATGGGGCTTTCCCGTATGACCATGGCTTCCACCCTGAATTTCCTTACTGTTGATTCTCCTATTTTCACCTGGCCGCTGATAGACAACTCAGATCAGTTTGCCAGACAGCTTGGGATGTTCGCCAAAGGGAAATACGGAAAGCTGGAATACCGTTTCAGCTTAAATAAACCATTCGCTACAGATCTGGTTCCTGCCAATGTGACGGATCCGGCAAAAGCCGTAGCCGTAGACAACAACGGAAATCCAAGTTTTTCAAAGGCAGGATACGTTGAATATCAGTTCTTTGATGAAGAAGCCAATACGCTTCCTTTTAAAGTTGGTTCTTATCTGGGAACAAAAAAGGTTTTCAACATCGGCGCAGGATTCTATCATCAGGCGGACGGAACAAGGACTTCCGTCAATTCCAATATTGAGAAACACGACATTACTCTTGTCGCAGTGGATGCTTTCGCCGATATTCCTTTGGGCAATGCCAGGAACAAGATGGCAGTTACAGCTTATGCAGGCTATTACAATTACCAGTTCGGGCCCAACTACGTAAGAAACCTCGGAATTATGAATATCGCTTCTGCTGATCCTAACTTTACGGGTAACAAAGCGCTTGCAGGGCCCGGGAATCTGCAGCCCACCATAGGAACAGGTAATATTATCTATGCCCAGGCAGGTCTGCTACTGCCTAACCAGGCAGAGAAGCCTAAAATCAGGATACAACCTTTCGCGGCCTATACTTATAAAAACTTTGAAGCGTTTGACAAATCCTCCTCACAATTTGATGTGGGCGCCAACTGGTTCATCGATGGACATCATGCAAAAATCACGACCCAGTATTCAACAAGGCCGGTCTATACCAGCCCCGCAGATAGCCCTTCATCAAAAGGAGAATTTATTGTTCAGTTTCAAATTTATCTTTAAAAACACAGGATGACAATATCAGTTTAATCAATAGCAAAATCAAGCAAATATGAGCGAAAAGCACTACGAAAACTACGAGAATATGACCAACAGGCAAAAAAACCGCACCATCTGGAGTGTGATCACTGCCTCATCACTTGGTACATTGATAGAATGGTATGACTTCTATATATTCGGAAGTCTGGCCGTTGTTTTGGCAACTAAATTTTTCCCTGCGGATAATCCCACCGCCGCCTTTTTATCCACACTGGCCACCTTTGCGGCCGGGTTTGTGGTCAGGCCTTTCGGAGCCCTGTTTTTCGGAAGACTGGGAGACCTTATCGGAAGAAAGTATACATTCCTTGTAACTTTATTAATCATGGGATTCTCCACATTTCTTATAGGCTGCATCCCAAGCTATGAAACAATCGGATTTCTGGCTCCGGTCCTGGTATTGATTTTAAGATTGCTGCAAGGGCTGGCTCTGGGAGGGGAATACGGAGGCGCTGCAACTTATGTTGCTGAATACGCACAACCCCACAAAAGAGGCTACTGGACTTCATGGATCCAAACTACCGCTACGGCCGGACTTTTCATTTCATTAATCGTAATCCTGGTAACCAAAACCACTCTTTCCGCAGAAGAATTTGATGGCTGGGGATGGAGAGTCCCGTTCTGGATTTCGATATTGATGGTTGGGGTTTCCTATATCATCAGAAAAAACATGAAGGAATCACCACTTTTTGCCAAGGCCAAAAGCGAAGGGAAAACCTCTAAAAACCCTTTGAAGGAAAGTTTCGGACATAAGTATAATTTTAAATTTGTATTGCTGGCTCTCTTCGGAGCCGCCATGGGGCAAGGGGTAATATGGTATACCGGGCAGTTCTATGCCATGAGCTTCCTTCAAAAGGTAATGAACGTGGAATCTGCACAGGTAGATTCCCTAATGGCTACAGCATTATTCTTAGGAACTCCTTTCTTCGTGTTTTTCGGCTGGCTTTCAGACAAGGTCGGACGGAAGGCGGTGATGATGACGGGAATGCTGATCGCAATTTTAGCCTACAGACCCATTTACGACAGTATGTTCAAAAGCATCAACATTGAAGGCAAAACCCTGGCTGCCAACGGAATTACCGAAAAAAGGACCGCTAAGATCCATGATAAGGTTACAACGGACAGCTTGATAACCTTCCATAAGGAAAGTCTTTATACAGACGGAACTTTAATTAAAAAAGACAGTATTGTACACTGGTCGCCATCCGGGCCCGTGATAAAGGATGGAAAAGTGGAAGAACCAAAAGTTTCACAATCTATCAAACTAGCTGATAATACCAAGTGGTACCTGATATTCCTGGTATTTATCCAGGTGATCTTTGTGACAATGGTATACGGACCTATTGCCGCATTCCTCGTGGAAATGTTCCCTGTACGGATCCGGTATACCTCAATGTCTCTTCCATACCATATCGGGAACGGGGTATTCGGGGGACTTCTTCCGGCAGTGGCCACTTATCTTGTTACGGAAGGAAAGGATGCGGGACATCCCACCTGGTATCTTCAGGGGCTTTGGTATCCCATTGGTGTGGCCGCCGTCTGCTTGATCATCGGATTGTTCTATCTTAAAAATAAGAACAATAATATCCACGATTAAGCATAAAATCACTTAATTTTTTATTAATTTTAAAACAATTAAAAATGAACGGACTAAAAAAAATATTAGGTTTTGTTTGGATCGCCATTGCTCTGGTAGTGGGATATTTCGGAATAACCGTATTGGGGATCCCGAAAATCACCTCCGGGAAGCAGGAAGATCTGGTATTCGGGATCATTATCCTGTTTGTATTAATGCCGATTATTTCGGGGGGAATGGCAGTTTTCGGTTATTACTCATTAACGGGGGAATATTCTGACGACAAAGTATAATTATTTATAAAGATTATTGATAATTGATGAATGATCTGATATCTGTTCATCAATTATCTTTAATCAATGATCATCTATGAAAAAAAGACACGAACAAAAACTGATCATCCTGAGTATCGGAATGATGGTGGCATTCAGTATCCCCGTTTCATTATTATTCAATAGTGAAAAGGAGATTGTCGGATATCCGATGATCCTGATCTATATGTTCGCTGTCTGGATGGTTTCTATCATTATCACTTTTGTAATCGTAAAAAAGTATGATGAGTAGTTTCGTGTTATTTTTTGTAGTCTTATTTTACCTGGCACTTTTGTTCCTGGTTGCTTACCTGGCAGAAAAGAAGAAAAGCAAGCTTTGGATCAATAATCCTTATATCTATGCTCTGTCTCTGGCCGTATACTGTACAGCCTGGACGTATTACGGAAGCATTGGCGTTGCGGCCACAAGCGGGTTGAACTATTTGCCGATTTATATCGGCCCTGCCATGATTATTCCTGCATGGATCTATATTAATACCAGGATCGTGAGAATTTCAAGGATCAACAAAATAAGCAGCCTGGCGGATTTTATCTCGCTGAGATACGGAAACAGCAGAAGCCTCAGCGCCATTATTACGATAGTATGCCTGCTGGCCATCGTTCCCTATATCAGCATGCAGATCAAAGCTATTTCCGAAACCTTCCATCTGGTAACGGAAACCTCAATGTCACAAAATATCCTTACCGACAACGCTACCTTTGTGGTTGTTTTGATCGCATTGTTTTCCTCATATTACGGGACAAGATACGTGGATGCCTCCGAAAAGCGACTGGGCATTATCTCTGCAATTGCACTGGAGAGCTTTCTAAAGCTTTTCTTTATCATTATTCTTGGGATATTTGTGATCTATTTTGTATTCAACGGATTTTCGGACATCTATGAGAAAGCAAGCCGATTTGAGGATTTTAAGGAGAAAAATACGTTCAACGGAATTGAAGGGGCATTGAACTGGATGGTAATGTGCATGATCTCGGCCACGGCCATCTGTATCCTTCCACGGCAGTTCCATACTGCAATAGTAGAAAACAGACAGGAAAAGCATATCAAAACAGCTATCTGGTTTTTCCCGCTTTATCTATTGATTTTCACCATCTTTATTTTTCCGATTGCCTGGGGTGGCAGACTGATCTTTGACGGGCATAAAGTGAATCCCGAATTTTATTCTATATTGATCCCGCAGCATTTCAACAATACTTTCATCACTGTTTGCGTATTCCTGGGAGGCTTAAGTTCCTGCATTTCGATGATCATTATTTCAGCGATCACCTTATCAATCATGCTTTCCAATAATCTGGTCATCCCTTACGGCCTGCTGGGAAAATTCAAATCCGAAAATGAGGTTCAGAATACCCGGAATATTACCAATATCAGGAAAATCAGCATTTTCGCCCTGATTATCATGGCTTTTGTCTTCTATAAGTACTTTATTCTGAAAACTTCACTAAATTCAGTAGGGTTGATCTCTTTTGTAGTGATTTCGCAGCTCGCTCCGGCCTTTTTTGGAGCATTATTCTGGAGAAGGGGAAGCTATAAAGGAGCTGTTACGGGGCTGGTGACGGGGCTTGTCATCTGCTATTTCGGGCTGATCATCCCCCAGTACTATTTCTCTTATAACCAGGAATTTAAAGGGATTTTAAGAGATATGTATGACACTTTTGATTTTTTCACAATCCCTTATTTGAGCAGGATCTCTCAGATCTTCTTCTGGTCGATGCTCGTTAATACAGGCTTATTTGCCATTATTTCCGTAAGCACGAAGGGGAATTACCGCGAAAGGAATTTCGCCGAGCTGTATGTGGATATTGATCAATATATCCAGAACCATGAGAACGCCTTTATCTGGCGTGGAACAGCTTATATCTCGGATATCAAAAACATTCTGGAACGTTTTTTAGGTAAAAACAAGACGGAACAGGCCCTAAGGATCTTCAACCTGAAATATAACATTGATTCTCAGACAGACACCGCCGATTCAAGATTCATCAAATTCTCGGAAAATCTTCTAGCAGGAAGGATCGGTACCGCTTCCGCTAAAATTCTAATCGAGGGCGTTACCAAGGAGGATAAAATTTCTTTAAAAGAGGTTTTAAATATTCTGGAAGAATCCAAAGAAAATATTATTCTTAATAAAAAGCTTACGGAACAGTCTCAGGAATTGCAGAAGCTTTCCAGCGACCTGAGAATGGCCAACGAAAATCTAATGATAAAGGACCGCCAAAAAGATGACTTCCTGGATTCCGTTGCCCATGAACTGAGAACCCCGATCACCGCCATCCGGTCCGCAGGGGAAATCCTGGCCGATGACGATGATATTCCTTTGGAGATCAAAAAAGAGTTTTTAAATAATATCATTACAGAATCCGACAGGTTAAGTGAAATCATCAACGATATCCTTTACCTTGACAAGCTGGAGCACGGGGAGATTGCCCTGCATGTTCAGCAAAATAATATTATTGAAACCTATAAAAAAGCATTAAAGCCTCTGCTCCACCTGATACAGCAGAGAAATATCCATCTGAGCGAGGTCAACCTCCTGAGCCAGCCTTTATTTGAATATGACGAAGCAAGAATGATTCAGCTGTTTCAGAATATTATAGGAAATGCCCTGAAATTTACCGAAGAACAGGGAACCATACAGACCAAATTATCCGAAAAGGAAAACAGGCTGATCATCAAGATCTTCAATACAGGCAAACTTATCCCTGAGGAGGATCTGGAAATGATCTTTGACAAGTTTTACCAATCCAGAAACCAGAATATTTTAAAACCTACAGGAAGCGGACTCGGGCTGGCAATCTCCAAAAAAATCGTGCAGGCTCATGGCGGGACCATAAAAGCTGAAAACAGCGGGCTGGGTGTGACCTTTACCATAAGTATTCCTGAAAAAGTAATAAAAAAGATCAAAAATGAAGTTGAACACCATTAAGAACCATTATGAAAAAGATAATTATTGCAGATGATGAACACAAAATATTGATGTCACTGGAATATAGCTTTAAAAAGAACGGCTATGACGTCTATATTGCCCGGGACGGAACCGAAGTTCTGGATTTTCTGAAAACAATGGTTCCTGATGCCATCCTGCTGGATATCATGATGCCGAATCTGGACGGATACAGCACCCTGGAAATCATTAAGAAAGAAGAGAGACTAAAGGACACTAAAGTTATTTTCCTGAGTGCAAAAAATAACCCGAAAGATATTGAAAAAGGCCTGAGTATGGGTGCTGATGCCTATGTAACAAAACCTTATTCAATCAGGAAGCTGATACAGCAGATTGAGGAAATGCTTGAGCAGGGTAAATAAGAATAAAGGATAAGAACAAACATAAAAATAAGAGTAAAGAAGGAGCGGCAACATTCTACGGCCTATTGTCCTGAACCTGTTTTTTAATCCTCAGGGCGGGTGTCGCCTCGCTTTTCTCAATGATCAATAACATGAAAATATAAAAGGCGTTATGAATGCAGATACCTTATTTAAAAGAAGCATGGAAGACAGGGAAAGCTTCTGGCAGGAGCAGGCCCGGGAAATCCAATGGTCTGAATTTCCCAGGCAGATCCTTTCCGAAAACGGTGGCCACTATCCTCAATGGTTTGCCGACGGAAAGCTGAACATGTGCTATCTCTGTATCGATAAACATATAGAGGACGGTTTTGGGAACGAAATTGCCATTATTTATGATTCACCGGTTACCGGCCAGAAAACGACCTATACTTTCAACGAAGCCAGGGAAGAGATTTCAAAACTGGCCGGAGGTCTGGTTTCTTTAGGGCTGAAGAAGGGTGACACTGCAGTGATCTATATGCCGATGATCCCACAGACCCTGTTTGCCATGCTTGCCTGCGCCAGAATAGGTGTCATTCATAATGTTGTTTTCGGAGGCTTTGCCCCTCATGAACTGGTGGTAAGAATTGATGACTGTAAACCTAAAGCTCTGATCACGGCCACCGCAGGCATGGAAGTTGCCAAAAGGATCCCGTATCTGCCCCTTGTGGAAAAAGCAATAGAACTGGCGCAGGATAAAGTTGACAATATCATCGTTTTCAACAGAAAGCTGGCTGACAACCGGCACGAAATGTTTGAAGGGCTGATCGATTACGAAACCTTAGTCCGGGAATCAAATCCTGCAGAATGTGTTTCCGTAGAATCCACTCATCCCCTTTACCTGCTTTACACTTCAGGGACTACAGGGAAACCTAAAGGCATTACCCGTGATACGGGCGGGTATGCAACAGCACTGAAGTTTTCCATGAAATATATTTACGGAGTAGAACCGGGAGAAACTTACTGGGCCGCTTCAGACTTTGGCTGGGCAGTGGGGCATAGCTTCTCGGTTTATGGCCCTTTGATCAACAGAAATACTACGATCATCTTTGAAGGGAAACCGGTAATGACACCGGATGCCGGTACTTTCTGGAGGATCATCTCAGAATATAAGGTATCCGTAATGTTTACTGCCCCAACAGCGATCAGGGCAATCAAAAAGGAGGATCCTGATGGAAACCTGGTAAAAAAATATGATCTGAGTAACTTTAAAAAACAGTTTCTGGCCGGGGAAAGATGTGATGTAGCGACCCTGGACTGGCTTACCCGGCACATCAGGGTTCCCGTCATTGATCATTGGTGGCAGACGGAATCCGGCTGGCCGATGCTGGGCTTGCTGACTTTCGACGGCAATTATAAGATCAAGCGGGCATCTGCAGGAAAGCCGATTCCGGGATATGACATTAAAATTTTTGACGAAAACGGGCTTGAGCTTGGCCCCCATCATGAGGGTTACCTTGTCATCAGGCTTCCGCTTCCGCCGGGAGCTCTCACAGGGATATGGAATGACCGTGAACGTTTTCAGAACAGCTATTTATCACAGTATAAGGGCTATTATTTTTCAGGGGACGGGGCGATTCAAGATGAAGACGGATATGTTTTCATTACGGGAAGAGTCGACGATGTCATTAACGTGGCTGGGCACCGGCTTTCAACCTCAGAAATGGAGGAGATTGTTTCAGCCCATCCCCAAGTTGCGGAATGCGCTGTTGTAGGGATCAATGATGAGCTTAAAGGCCAGATTCCCTTTGCGGCTGTAGTCCTGAAAAATGGCTCCACGATTTCCGAACAACAGCTGGAAAAGGAGATTGTCCAGGCAGTCCGGGAAAAAATAGGAGCTGTTGCCTGTCTGAAAAACGTAATGGCCGTCAGACGTCTGCCGAAAACCCGTTCGGGGAAAATCCTGAGAAAGCTTATCAGAACATTGCTGGATGGTAAAGATTTCCAGGTGCCGTCCACCATTGATGACGAGAAAATCATTGATGAGATCCAGGAAAAAATCAAAGAGTACAGGATGTAAAACAAATAAACATATTTACAAAAAACAATAAAAATTCAATTACAAAACGAAGGTATATGAGAAATTATCTAATAGAAGATCTACCCCACTACTTTGAGGAATATAAAAAATCAATCAAAAATCCTAAAAAATTCTGGGACAAGATAGCCGATCAGAATTTCGTGTGGTATCAGAGATGGAGCAAGGTCGTTAAATATGATATGAGCGAAGCTAAAATCACCTGGTTTAAGAATGCCAAATTAAATATCACCAAAAATTGCCTGGACCGTCATCTTGCCGTAAGAGGTGAAAAAACAGCCATTATCTGGGAGCCCAATGATCCTAAGGAGCAGGCACAGCATATTTCCTATAATGAATTATATACCCGTGTCAATAAAACAGCCAATGTCCTGCGTGATATGGGTATAGAAAAAGGCGGCAGGGTCTGCATTTACCTGCCCATGATCCCGGAACTGGCTGTCACCATGCTTGCCTGTGCAAAGCTGGGTGCCGTTCATTCCGTGATCTTCGCAGGGTTTTCTTCCTCGGCCGTAGCTTCAAGGGTAAATGACTGCGGAGCAAAGATGGTCATCACATCAGACGGAAGCTATAGGGGAAATAAGGTTTTAGACCTTAAAAGTATTGTAGATGAAGCCTTGGAAAAAACACCAAGTGTCGAAAAGGTTCTGGTAGTAAAAAGGACCAACAATGAGATTACCATGAAGGAAGGAAGGGATTTCTGGATGCATGATCTGTACGAAAAGGCTTCCGCCGATTTCATTACGGTAATCATGGATGCTGAGGACCCGCTTTTTATCCTTTATACTTCGGGATCAACAGGCAAACCTAAAGGAATGCTTCATACCTGTGCGGGATATATGGTCTATACCGCCTATACCTTCAAAAATGTTTTCAATTATCAGGAAAATGACATTTATTGGTGTACCGCGGATATTGGCTGGATCACAGGACATTCCTACATTCTTTATGGACCTCTTCTAAATGGTGCCACAACCGTAATTTTTGAGGGAATCCCAACCTATCCTGAACCGGACCGGTTCTGGGAAGTTATTGAGAAGCATAAAATCACCCAGTTCTATACGGCTCCCACGGCCATCCGCTCATTGGCAAAAGAATCCACGGAGTGGGTGGATAAACATGACCTGAGCACACTAAAGGTAATAGGATCCGTGGGTGAACCTATCAATGATGAAGCCTGGCATTGGTTCAACGACCATGTAGGGAAGAAAAAATGCCCGATTGTGGATACGTGGTGGCAAACGGAAACGGGTGGCATCATGATCTCCCCTATTCCATTCGTTACTCCAACAAAGCCTACTTATGCCACGCTGCCCCTGCCCGGGATACAGCCGGTATTGATGGATGACAAACGTAACGAGATCAGCGGAAATCAGGTTACCGGGAACCTTTGTATCCGTTTTCCATGGCCAGGGATCGCAAGGACCATCTGGGGTGATCACCAGCGGTATAAGGATACCTATTTCACCGCATTTCCGGGTAAGTATTTCACCGGCGACGGGGCGCTAAGAGACGAGGTCGGATATTACAGAATCACCGGACGTGTGGATGATGTCATCATTGTTTCAGGCCATAACCTGGGCACGGCACCTATTGAGGACAGCATCAATGAACACCCTGCCGTTGCAGAATCCGCTATTGTGGGATATCCCCATGATATCAAAGGAAATGCCTTGTATGGTTTTGTCATCCTGAAAGAAAGCGGCGAAGGACGTGATAAGGAAAATCTGAAAAAGGAGATCAATCAGCTGATCTCTGATCAGATCGGGCCAATTGCCAAACTCGATAAGATTCAGTTTGTTTCCGGACTCCCAAAAACACGTTCCGGAAAAATCATGCGCAGGATCCTGAGGAAAATTGCGGAAGGAGATTTCAGTAACTTTGGTGACATCACCACATTGCTGAATCCTGAAATTGTGGAAGAAATCAAAAACGAAAGAATACAGTAAGGTAATTTAAACAATAAGGATGGCGGGCTTTTGCCCGTTTTTTTATTGCCTGAACCGGTGCGGTTCAGGCTTGGGACCTTTCTAATTTTAAACAATAGTTTAATAGATATTTTCAAAATTTTCTCTTTTTATTTATAGATAAAATAATATAATGTAAAATTTATTGCGATTTTATTAAAATATTTAAAGATTAATTACTATCTTTAAGTACAATTTTAAAACTACTGCTATGTCAAATATATTAGCTGGACTATTTGCACATCACAGCGACTACAAGAAGCTTGAGGCTGACCTGGAAAGCTTAGGATTTGAGAGCTCGGATTACATTGTATATCTGGATAATAACCATACCGATTCACAATACATGGCAAGTGTAGCCGTAACGGATCATTCTCAAATAGACAACGCCAAAGATGTTTTCAGGCAAAATGCCGCTTTGAAAACCTATCTTTTTGAAAATATGAATATTGAACAGGCTAACTACAATACCATCAGAAAATTCATTGATGCCAGGAACAGGGCAGAGATCCACAACTGCCCGGACGTTAAAATAAGAGCAGCAACCAATGGTATTGATTCTGAAGTAAAATTTTAATAGCTATAAAACCTAATAACCGGAATCCGTAGATTGTTCTACGGATTTTTGTTATTTGAAAAGTGTGGAAATTTTCGTATTTTCGTTTGACCATAGGTACTTTACACGAATGAGTTACGACTTAGAACAGGAAAATAAAGAGATTCTTGCGAGATACAAGGATCTGATTTCGAATACATACAGGACTTTAGATGAGGAGAATAATAAACTTATCCGAAAGGCATTTGATATTGCGTTGGATGCTCATAAGGACCAGAGGAGAAAAACCGGTGAACCCTACATTTACCACCCCATCGCCGTAGCCAAAATCGTGGCTACCGAAATCGGGCTGGGCGCTACTTCCATTGCCTGTGCCCTCCTGCATGATGTGATAGAGGATTCTGACTACACCTATGAAGATCTGAAAAAGATCTTTGGTGAAAAAATAGCCAATATCGTGAACGGATTAACCAAAATATCCATCATGAATCATCAGAATATCTCCGTACAGTCTGAAAACTACAGGAAACTGCTTCTGACCCTTTCTGAAGATTTCAGGGTGATCCTGATCAAAATCGCGGACCGTCTTCACAATATGCGGACTCTGGAAAGCATGGCCCCGGATAAACAGAAAAAAATAGCCTCCGAAACGGTCTATATTTATGCCCCTATGGCTCACCGTTTAGGACTTTACAATATTAAATCCGAACTTGAGGACCTGTCCCTGAAATATAATAATCCTGAGGTCTTTCATGAGATCACAGAAAAATTAGAGCTGGCCAAGGAAAGCCGTGAAAGATATATCGAGGAATTTAAAAAAGAGGTTTCGGAAAGGCTGCATGAGGAAGGGCTAAACTTTAAAATAAAAGGCCGTGCGAAGGCGATCTCCTCAATTTACAGGAAAATGCTTAAGCAGGGGGTTTCGTTTGAGGAAGTATATGACAATTACGCGATCAGGATCATTTACAGATCTGATGCTAAAAATGAAAAGTTCCTGGCCTGGAAGATTTACTCTATCGTAACGGATGTTTATCACAGTAATCCGTCCAGGATGCGTGACTGGATCACCCAGCCCCGTTCCACAGGCTACGAAAGCCTGCATCTGACCGTTCTGGGCCCGGATAAAAAATGGATCGAGGTTCAGATCCGTTCTGAAAGAATGGACGAAATCGCTGAAAAAGGAGTAGCTGCTCACTACAAGTACAAAGAAGGCTATAAACAGAGTTCTGAAGACCGTAATTTTGAAAAATGGGTAACAGAAATCCGGGAGGTCCTTGAACAGCAGCAAAACCTCAGTACTTCGGAGCTTCTGGACAATATTAAGCTTAATTTATATTCCAAAGAAGTTTTTGTTTTCACTCCAAAAGGTGAAATCAAGATTCTGCCCACTAATGCCACAGCTCTGGACTTCGCCTTCTCCGTTCACTCTGATCTGGGAATGAAATGCCTGGGAGCTAAGATCAACGGCAAGCTGGTTCCCATCTCCTATGTCCTTCAAAATGGCGACCAGGTGGAGATCCTGTCCTCTCAGAACCAAAAACCCAAATCCGACTGGCTGGAATTTGTAGTGACCTCAAAAGCCAAGTCCAAGATCAAAAGCTACTTAAACTCACAGAAAAATCAGCTCGTAGAGGAAGGAAAGGAAATTCTGCAAAGAAAGCTCCGCCATGCGAAGATCAACTTTAATGATGATGAGGTCAATAAGCTTCAGAAATTCTTTAACCTTAAAACCTCACAGGAACTGTTCCTGAAATTCCAGAGCAATGAGCTGGATGCAAGCAGCCTGAGAAAATATATCGAAAGCAAGAACGTATTCAACAACCTGCTTTCAAGATTCAGGAAATCGCCATCCAAAAGCCAGTACTTTGAAGAGCCTAAAGAGCAGAACCTTGACATGATTGTCTTTGGGAAGGATGAAGAAAAACTGAATTATACTTACGCCAAATGCTGTACCGTAATTCCGGGAGATAAAATTTTCGGTTTCATTACCATTTCAGAAGGCATTAAAGTCCACAGCGATAATTGCCCTAATGCCATTAATCTCAGAGCTCAGTATGATTACAGGGTGATCCCCGCAAAATGGGTAAATGCGGAAAGCTTTAAAAACAGAGTTAAAATCGAAATTGAGGGACTGGACAGAATAGGAATGATAAACGATATCACAGCGGTTATCAGCAACTCTATGGAAATGGATATGAAGAGTATGTCCATAGAATCAAACAACGGTATATTTACAGGAACCATTAACCTCGAAGTGAAAAATAAAAGCCAGCTGGAACAGACCTTTAAAAAGCTAAGCGAAATTAACGGGGTTTCAAAGGTGAGACGATTACAATCTTAATTATGAACTTGACTTTATATTTTAAAAAATTTTTCAACAGCAGCCAGTCTTCCGGAATCATCCTTATCTTTTGTGTGATAATTTCCCTGATTATTGCCAACTCGTCTGCCGGAGAAAATTTTCAAGAAATTCTTAATACTGAGGCTGGTCTCAATATATTCCATCTGAAATATCCTGTAAGCATCTGGATCAATGACGGGCTGATGGCCATATTTTTCCTTTTGGTGGGGCTTGAGATCAAAAGGGAATTGATCGAAGGTGAACTCTCATCCTTTAAAAATGCTTCATTACCTATCTTTGCAGCAATCGGAGGAATGCTTGTACCCGCCGCTATCTACGGGGTCTTCAATACAGGAACGGAATACAGTAACGGCTGGGGAATCCCTATGGCAACAGACATTGCTTTTTCACTTGCCATCATCTCTATGCTGGGAAACAAAATCCCGAACTCTATAAAGATCTTTCTCGCAGCCCTGGCCATTGTGGATGATCTCGGAGCTATCTTGGTCATTGCAGTGTTTTATACCGAGCAGGTTCATTGGGTCTATCTGCTGTTATCTTTAGGGGTGACTTCCTTATTGTTTGTTTTAAACTTTCTGAAAGTAACAAGAATTGTTTATTATATTATTCCTGGTCTCTTCTTATGGTACTTTTTGCATCATTCCGGGATTCATGCTACCATTGCGGGGGTTTTGCTTGCTTTTTCCATTCCCACGAATGTTTCGGATGTGGAAATTTCCCCTTTGGAAAAACTGGAGCATAAACTTCATTTTCCCGTAAATTTTCTCATTATGCCCATCTTTGCACTGGCCAACACCAATATTGCATTCAGTAGCGGGATGGCCGAAGGATTAACGAGCACCTTAGGCATCGGCATTGTTGCAGGGCTGGTGATTGGAAAACTGGCCGGTATCAATCTTTTTTCTTATATCGCTATCAGACTGAAAATAAGTTCCCTGCCTTTAAACAGCTCATGGCCGCAGATGTTGGGTGTAGGTTTCCTGGCCGGGATAGGTTTTACCATGTCTATTTTCATCGCCCTGCTTTCTTTTAAAGAAAATATCGATATCCAGGAAAAAGCTAAACTGGCCATTCTGGCAGCTTCTTTTCTATCTGCTTTTCTGGGATTCATTGTACTGAAGCTTAGTGCCAGAAAAAATTATGAGAATTAGAAAATATTTATTTTTTCTGGTTTCCAGGCTTTGTCTGTTGTTTTTTCTCCTGATCACTTTTGAGCTCCGGCTCCGAAGTCTGGAAATGGTAATGTCCGGCCTCTTTTTTAAGCTCATCGGAGAGAAGTTTTTCTACCCTGAGCTTCCTGATCGCCATATTAAGTTCATTTCCGAATAGGAGAAGATATACATTGACGTTTACCCAGACCATTAAGAGAATCATACTCCCGATGGAGCCATACAGCACGTTGTACTGTGCGATATTCTTCACATAGATAGCAAAAAAATAAGTGGTAACTACAAATAAAACCGTTGTGAGTACCGCTCCGGGAACAGCCTGCCTGAACCTGGTAATCTTTACGGTCCCCAGCCAGTAGAATAACGCAAGAAGGATAAAATAAAACAGAGGAAAAGAAACAAAACCAATAATCTTGGAAAGATTGTTTACCAGCCATGAAATATTATTGGACGGAGTAAACAGCTTCAGCACCACCTCTGAATAATACACCCCGAAAAGAGCCAGGAAAACAATGGTGATAAAGCCTATGGTGATAAAAAAGGAAAGGATAAACTCTTTGACGTCAGAAAGCTTCTCCTCACTGTTCTCATTAAATCCGTTGATGAGAGAGAAAGTACCGTTAGTAGCGAAGACCAGAGCGAGAATAATCGTCAAATTGCTCAGCCCTTTCATGTTCGGAATAATATTGTTTTCGATATATCCTTTCACATCGGCTTCCATATTGGTTGGAATAACATTATGCAGCAAGACTTCAAATATATAGAACTGAAGCTTGTCATAATGGGGCATATATGGTAAGACCGACAGCAGGAAAAGAATAAGCGGAAACAAACTTATAGTAAAGCTCCATGAGATGGCAGCCGCCTTTCTCCCTATTTTCCCTTTGAAAATCCCTTTAATGTAGATCTGGAACATCTCCCAGAGTGATATCCCCAGAACAGGAATATGTATACCATCAAAAAAATCTTGAATTTTCAAGATAAATTTAGGAACCTTTATAGCCATTCTACTAAAATATGATCAATTATCAAAATCTTTACAAAACTGAGGCGCACCGATCCCTGAATCAATTCCCAATCTGAGTTGCCGTATGAAAGGCAGGATTTAAAGAGGAATCAACAAATTTTCATCATTCTTGCGCTGTTGGCTGTAAAAGTACAGATTTTTTATAATATGGACGGAACGGGAAGTTTCAGGATTAAAATCAGCCCGAAACCATTCCCCTTCCGGTGTCAGCCATTTCCGCTATTATCAATATCTTTGCTTTTTTAAGCATATGCGAATCAATCTACTTTGTATCGGTAAAACGGACGATAAGGAAATTATTTCTCTGATCAATTATTATCTTACCCGCCTCCCCAAGCATTGGAATTTTGAAATAAACGAGATTCCGGATGTGAAGAACGCCAAAAACCTGTCCCCTGATCTTTTAAAAAAGGAAGAAGCCAGGTTATTCCTGAATCTGATTGATAAAAATGATCTGGTCATACTCCTGGATGAAAAGGGAAAGCAATATACCAGCAGGGAATTTTCACAGAAAATAGATGCCTGGATGAATCTTTCGGTAAAAAAGGTACATCTTTTAATCGGAGGAGCTTATGGCTTTTCGGAGGAAATCTATGGCAGGGCCAATGAAAAAATATCTTTATCCAAAATGACCTTCACTCACCAGATGATCCGGCTTTTCATCGTGGAGCAATTATACCGGGCAGACCAGATTTTACAGGGAAAGCCTTATCATAATGACTAACGGGCTACTTTTTTACGCATTTAGAATAATAATCCTCCAAAACCGTCTTTTCATACCCGAGACTTACCGCTTTGTCCAGGCTGGCACAGGCTTCTTTCGGCTTGGAAGTATCGAATAAGATCAGAGCTTTGGTTACGTAAGACTGGGCGAACTTCGGATCAACGCTAATGGCCTTGTTAACATCAGCGAGTGCTTCCTTCGTCTTTTTCATTTTAAGGTAGACGTCAGCCCGTCCGTTATACAGCAATGATTCTGGTTTTTCGGAGATAAGCTGATTATAATCTTTCAGTGCACCTTCCAGATCTCTGCTATTTTTCTTGAGGTTAGCCAAGTCGGTTCTGGCATATATATTATCCGGTGCAAAGCTTAAGATGTGATTCAAATCATTAATGGCCAGATCTCTTTTTCCCTGGCTCTCATAGATTTTAGATCTTGTAAGGTAGAGATCTGCATTCTCATCATTAATCTGGAGACCTTTATTGATATATTCCAGAGCTTTCGTCTTGCTTCCTTTCTGGCTGTGCAGGGAAGCCAGATTAGCATATACCGAGGGAGACAACGGATTAGACCTTAAGGCAGATTCATAGGATTTAAAAGCCTGAGCCGTTTTACCCAGCCTTCTCTGTGCTGTTCCCAGATTATTGTAATATTCGGACTGAAGCTTCTGGATCTGCTCTTTTTCAGCCAGTTTGGAATATTGTTCTTCTGCACAGGTATAATTTGCTTTTTTAAAGCACTCCTCTGCGGTCTTTAAATCCTGGGCATAAAAATCAGATGAAATAAAAGCTACTGCTACAAAAAATAAATATTTTCTCATGGGGTTATATTTTGTTTGTTGATTACTTTTCTGGCAAGCGCAGCAAAGGCCACTCCCAATAAAAGTCCAACAAACGCCCCCACCAAGATATCTATCGGGAAATGTACTCCTAAATATATACGGCTATAAGCAATTACTGCTGCCCATACAAATATAGCATAAGGAAACCAATTAAGTTTCTTTTTGAGCAAAATACTTAAATAAGTTGCCAGAAAGAATGTATTGGAAGCATGGGCAGAATAAAACCCGAACTGTCCGCCACATTTTACGGACCTCATATGATGTTCCAGGGCGGGATCATGGCAGGGCCTCAGCCTTGCAACCCCATATTTGAAAACACCGGCCAGCTGATCAGAGACCGTAACACCGATAGCTATGAATATCAGAATAAATACCAGCGATCTCAGCTGATAATTTTTATATAGAAAGTACAGGAATATAATGTAAAGCGGAACCCATATCCAGGTGCTGGAAATCAGCAGCCAGAACTGATCAAAGGAAGGATCTCCCAAATTATTGAGATACAAAAAGATCCTTTTATCCTCCTGAATTATCTCTTCCATCAGATTATCGGCTTACAGGGCCCTCATAAGTTTCATCTTCGGAAGGCTTAGGTTTTGCAGGCTGAGAGGAAGGTTCGGTAAGAATATCCTTTTCAATATCCTTCATTGGATTGAAATCCTTGGCGGCATCTTTTACTTTTTCGATCTCACGCTTTATTTCAGAAACAGGATTATCCGTTTCCTTCATAATCTCAGTTTTGATATCTTCTACCGCACCACGCATTTTCCTTATGCCTGTTCCCAGATCACGCGCTATCTGAGGCAGTTTATCGGGTCCGAACAATACAACGATCGCCACAGCAATCAGTGCCATTTCTCCAAAGCTTAATTCCATGGTGTAAAATTACGAAAGATTATAAATATATGATAAGTAAACATAAATTTTAAACAAATTTTAAGAATTAAAAAATATATTGTTTTCCACTTAAAACCACCTATAAAGATACTTAATTTTTGCAATCGACAGGGTTTGGTTCCGGATAAAGTATTAAGCCTCTTAATGTTCAATCCGGTTTTAATGTTTTTCAAATAATAATAACCCGCGGTGCATTTAAGCAATTCGAGTTTTTAAGTTGTTAATATTCTATTGCTTAGTTTATTAATCCATTGTATAACAGTCAGAGCCATTATCTTAGATATATTCTGTTCTTGAACCCATCAAAGGATTTGTAAGTCTCCCTCAACGTTGGATAGTTTTATACCCTTTGTTTTTGTAAAAATATAAAATCTTTCATTTCGTTTTTGCTGTTGTCGAAAAGCTTTGTTGGAAGGGAGGAAATTCTGCATCGGGATTCGGGGTTGGCGAGTTTTCCTCTTTCAACAGATACTGCTTGGGAGCACATTCCGTAAACTCTCATGGGGTCTGTAATGGTTATAATGATCCACCCACTCCCCAGTAATTTCTCTTACTTCAACCAGATTTAAAGATTCTCACATCCAGAACTTCCGTACGGTAGGTCCTGTTGAATCTTTCTATATATGTGTTCTGTACAGGCTTTCCCGGCTGAATGTAACGGATCTCAATTCTGTGCTTGTGACACCAATTCGTGAAAACTGAGCTTGTAAATTCAGGTCCGTTATCTGTTCTTATGGCTGTTGGCTTTCGTTCTCAACCAATTTATGCTTATTTTTGAAAAAAGCTCAGATTATAAATCCAAGCCTAACTTTTAACTTACACACTTCGTGGGATAGTGTCGGAAAAATGTTCTATCTTTCACACCCTTGAGTGCATTCTGAAGTTTTTAATTTTAAACCTGTTTAAACTTTTATATAGTTGAGGATCAAAATACTTTTCATGTTTTGTATCCTCATTCCAATCATTCTCTTTAATATTCCCGATTATTTCTTTTCTATCTAGAATATTCCTGAATTTTTTGCTGTCAAAACCAGAGTCTGCATCGAGAAATAATCCTGTACATTCCATATCATTCAGAACATTTAGATAAAGATGGGTATCAATTTAAAGACTGGAAAAAACAGAGAGTTCGGGAAGCTACAGTTCTTTTTTTAAAGTGTTTTTATTCTCACAATATGCTATCTACTTGACAAACACAGTTGATCAAGTTTAATCATCATAAATCAAACGGCCAGAAAGATGATGGGGAACTACTTCCAAAGTTCTTCAAAACATCAGTAATCACTTTCTTCAAGTCTTCCCTATTCATAGCTTTTCCATTATTTGGAGGGCTAAGCTTCGTAGGTTCAATTTTAATATTATTAACCTTTTTTGCAAACCAGGTAACATTTTCGTGTGGCAAAGCCACTCCCAAGATCATCCCCGGTAAACCGTTGAAAGATTCAGGACCTCCTGATACGGGAATCTGATTCGTATAGAAAGCCACTACATAAATAGAATCCATAATGAGTCCGTTCGCTCTTCGACAATTAAATCCGGCAATTTCTCTAGTTTCATCCGTTATTTTCCATTTGATAGGCCGAATAGAATCATGTATCAGAAATGTATCTTCAAACACTTGTTTTTGTGTAATTTGTTTCTGCTTGTTATAATCCATATAAGTGGTATTTATTTGATTATAAGCAGGATTCCATCCAAAAAAATTATCCGAAACAGAAGCCTCTTTCTCCGGAGTGAAAAGACTTACAGTTTCTAAGAACAATAAAGTACTCTTTGTCCGTTTAAATTGAGGAAAGCTTTTTTTATATTCTTCAAAACGCATCTTTGAAACAACATCATCATTCGTAATCCCCTTTTGAATCAATGCATACATATTATTGCTCCGTTCATATTCTATGACTCCTTCCGTTATAAATTTTATTTCTTGTGCATATGTTTGTATACTGATCATGAACAAGATACACATCTGTGTGATAATATTTTTTTTCATACAATTATTTTATGGATTTTTGTCTCCTCCCATTTTATTGACATCCCAGGTAAGCGATAACATAAAGTATCTTTTTATTGTTGTAAAATTGGTTTGACTCATCACATTTCCATTAATACTTCTATTAAAACCGGTATTTTGATTCAACAGGTCATTGGCAGACAGGCTAAGGTTTAAACTCTCTGATTTCAGGAATTTCTTACTGATTTGAGCATTTAAAATCAAGGCATTAAAATTGATATTAAACAAGGATGTTTTTCCTCTATATTCATAACGGACATCTGAACTCAGCCCAATTTTCCCAGGCAGTTGAACACTTACATAAGCACTTCCATTGAGTCCCCAGCCATTATTATTCACCTCTTTTTGCAGAGAAGATTCGCTCGTAGTATAAGTAGGACCAAAAGTTATTGAACCTTGATAGGAATCATGATCATAGCTTGATAGTGTGAAACTTCCCGAGTAGGCATTAGACTGCATTTTATTAAGCACATTATTGGCGTAGCTGTAATAAGTATTACCTGTAGCATTAAGATACAGCCCCCCTGTCATTCCAATAAATTTTAATTTTTGTCGATAATTGGCATTTACACTGTAATTATAGGTTTTCTTACCTTCCAGATTCTCCCACCTGTAGATGCTTTTACCCGCATCATCTATTTCAATTGTATTGATGATAGGATTTGAAGTCATCCCAAAATTGACGCCTACATAAAGATTTTGCTCAATCAATGTGCGATAAGAATAATAGCTAATATTTATCCCATTATTGAAAGAGGGCTTAAGGAGCGGATTACCGGTAATAATATTCAACGGATCATTATTAATCCTTACAGGTTGCATCTGATCAAAAGTTGGTCTTATCGTACTGCCTAAATATCCGAATTCAAGCTGTTTCTGAGGACTAATCTGATATGATATATTGGCTTGTGGATTCCAATTGATAAAATTTCTTTTAAAGGAAGATTGTTGCGCCCAATTAAATTGATCAAGATCCATACTGATTATTTTTGTTCCGAAATTAATGGTCGTTTTCTCTTTCTTCAGATTAAAAATGGCACCTCCAACATTCATACGCTGAGTCAATGTATAATGACTACTATATTTCGCATCAGGAATGGTATATTGACCATCAGCTGAAAGATTAAATGTTTTTCTGTCTGCTGTATTTTTATTTATTCCATATGTATAGCTTAATACAAGACTTAATGAACTACTTAAAGGTTCTGTATATGTTAGATTGCCTGTAAATTCGGAACCTTTAATCGAATTGTTTTTATATTGGTCAATTACCTGCAGACTATCCGAACTTTCATTTGTTCCCAAAAATTCGTTATGAGTTCGTAAATATCCATCAGTTTTAGAATCTCCAAAACTTTGTTTGAAATTTGCTGACAATGTTCGCCCTACTTTCCTCAATCTTTTTGTCAGAAATACATCTGCATTCAAGGATTGATCGTATCCTTTATTTGTGATTGTTCTGAGACTTGTATTCAACAACCTCTCTTGTGAAAAGCTTTTCCCATTGAAAAATTGTTCGTTATTGATTTTTTTGTAATTTCCGGCTACAGAGATTTTCATACTAGAAGTAGAATCCGGTTTTATCTGATAACTGAGATCCAACTTTTGCCTGGATGTACCGTTGGAAAAAGACTGATCCGAATTTGAAGAAATAATTCCCGATACTAAATTATTTTGAGTTATTGTATTTTTAGAACCGTCAACACCAATAGAACCATTTTTATAATTGATATTAACAGATTCCTTATTGTCATTCCATTTGGTATCATAATGCAATCCTCCTGATTTGACTGTAGGAATCCCTTCTCCGGTATATTGTCCGGATTGTGCATCAAGCCCGTTTTCATCATCTTTAGTCATAGATCCTCGGCCTGCATCATCAAACTGAATATCATCTGCTGATCCGTATTTTTGGTTATCTTCCCATCCAAGACTTATTTTACCGGTATTACTAAGGATACCATAGGCAGAAAGCTTTTGTTTCCTTTTAAAATAATTGATCATTCCTTTAAGGTTATAAAACGTTCTGGTACCTCCTCCTACATCAAATTGTCCAAAGTATCCATTTTTGGCATCCTCTTTTAATTTGATATTAATGGTTTTCTCCTTTACTCTATCATCAATTCCCGTAAAGGCAGCTTGATCACTTTTTTTATCATATAACTGAACTTTAGAAACCATATCTCCTCTGATATTTTTAGTAACCAATGTAGGATCGTCTCCAAAGAATTCTTCACCATCCACAAGGACTTTATTTACTTTTTTGCCTTGTGCTGTAATCTTTCCTGCCTGATCAACCTGTATCCCCGGCAGCTGTCTCAGTAAGTCTTCTACCTTTGCATTAGGTTTAATAGTATATGATGAGGCATTAAATTCTGTAGTATCTTTTTTTATCTTTACTGCAGCAGCCTTTCCTTTTATAATAACTTCTTCAAGCAACTTCTCCTTCCGGAACAATTTTATCACATTAAAATCTATATCCTTCTTTTCTTCATCCGGACTAAATTGTACCACATGATCCTCATGACCGGGATAGGTAATCAGTAAAAACATTTTTTCGTATTGACTTCCGGAAATAGTAAAGTTTCCGTTTTCAGAAGCTCTGGTAAATTTGACTAAAGTAGAATCTTTAACCTTCAAAGCTGTAATCGTAGAACGATATAATGGTGAGCCGGAAGTACCATCCGTCACTGTTCCTTTAATATTCCAATTGGATTGTGCCTTACTATATCCTGAAATAAGAAATGTAAACAGGAATAAGAAAACTATAGTATATGTTGATTGGTAATTCATCTGTTTGTTTTTTTAATGACACAAACATAACGGCTTACCTTTTGCAATTAAAAAATAAATGACCAACACTCCTATTTCCATGATCAACTTAGTTTGTCATTTATTTTTGGATATGATAAGTGAGATGGAGAGCTTTGTAAATAAAAACAATGATGAAAAAAAGTATAAACTGGCCTATAGAAAAAATATCTTATGAAGTAGTCTTTTTTGTAATAGTATTATTTCTGACAGTCCTCCATCAGTGGATTGCTTCAAATACTTTTGGGTATTTTTTTAGTCCTATTCTATTCTTTTTTACGGTTTATATACAAGCTCAACTATACAAATACATTTCTTTACCATCACTAATCAATAAAAAATATATTCAGTTTATTTCCATTACAGTGGTTTATCTGTTATTTTTAGTATTGATATTTTCCGGTCTGAACAGATACTGGCCTAATCAGATATATCATCATGGTGAACGTAAAACAATCAAGTTTATCATTTATTATGTATCAACCTGTGTTATCAGTAGTATTCTTATCATTTTTTTGGCTTTAGTCAGGCAGTATTATCAGGCTTTGGAAAAAAGAACCCGGGATCAATTGCTTCTTAGTGAGATGAACACAAAGCTTCTTCATTATCAATTAAATCCACATTTTTTATTTAATATGTACAACAATCTGTATGGAGTAAGTTTAACACACCCTGAAAGAATCCCTAAACTCATTCTTCAACTTTCCAATCTTATGCGCTATCCTCTTGAAAAAGGCAACAACGCTGTTGTCAGCTTAAAAGAGGAACTTGAATACATTGAAACTTATGCTAATATAGAAAAAGAAAGAAGTGGCAAACGCTGTACTATTACTTTAATATTACCGGATAATAAAGATCTTCTTTCTCATTATCAAATAGCTCCTCTTATATTAATAACACTGGTTGAAAATGCCTTTAAACATAGTGCAGGTTCCATCAACAACTGGTTTGTATCCTTGCGTTTCGAAATCAGCGCTAATGAACTCAGGGTAGATATTTCAAATTCGTTACCGGCAACAACCGTAAAAAAAGAATCAATAGGCATCGGGCTTGCCAATATCCGTAAACGCCTTGATCTTTTATATCCTGACAATTATACTTTCGAAATCTATCGGTTAAGTGCAGAATATAGAACTATTTTAACCATTCAATTAAACGTATTATGAATTCCATGAATCCTTTAAACTGTATTATCGTAGATGATGAAGATGGTGCCCATCTCGTTATTGAGCATCATTTAAATGGCTTAAAAAGTCTGAATCTCTGTGGTAATTTTTTCAATGCAAAAGATGCTATGGATTATCTATATAAAAATTCAGTGGATCTGATATTTTTAGACATTAATATGCCCGGACTCACAGGAATGGAAATGCTGGCCACCATGAATCAGGCTCCCTTGGTAATTCTCACTACTGCCTATAGTGAATTTGCCCTTGAAAGCTACAAATATCAAGTAGTGGATTATCTGGTCAAACCTATTTCCCTTCTTAATTTTTTATCCGCTGTCGATAAAGCTATTTCCAGACTCAAACCAAGCAATTTTTCTCCAATCCCGGAAAAATTAGCTCTTTCAAATGAACGGATTACCTTAAAGATTGACGGAGATTACCATCGAATTAATCCTAATGAAATTATATATATACAAAGCTGGGGAAACTATGTAAAAGTATTTACAGGTGATAAGTTTCTCTTAACTCCAATAACCACCAATGAATTAGAGCAAAAACTGGATGCATCAAAATTTGTACGTATTCATAAATCCTACATTGTAGCATTAAATCAAATAAAGAAAATAGCTGGAAATAAGCTCTATTTAATGGATGAACGAGCTATTCCAATTGGAATAACTTATCGCAAACAACTTTTGGCGCTACTGTAATAAAGATAAGCCCTTTATTTGAAAATAAAAGACTTTTACGTTGGCCGAAATCCTCTTCTTTTAAGATAACCAAAGAAATTTTATGTAAAATTATAATTCCTCCATTTTACTGTTGAATATAGAATTACCGAGTATAATAGGCTAAAACTTCCTTCACGATCTCTGGGGCCTCAATAATAGACTCCCCAAGCTCTGTTTTCAGCCATTTAGTCGTGATTTCATTACGGGCATTATTACTTGACTTTTTTCCATTCTTGGTATAGCCCGAATGATATTCCAATTCTCCTGAAAGCATCGATTCCTGTAAATGAATGGAGATCTTTCAATAAACGGCTAACATCTTCTTGAGTTTTAAGCTCTTTTAAAACACCACTTTCTTCAATAATCTTTTTATAATCTTTCTCATAACTGTTTTTATAAAATTATATAAAAAAATAAGTCAAAGATTGGGAGCTTCCGAGTCTTTACTTTTCAAACTTTTTTTGAAAGGATAGTACAACTTTTAAAGCAAAATATCATCCTTTCTTTTTTACTTTAGACAACTTCGTTTGAAACTTTCGGATGTTAATTAACAAATAATTAATTCACAATAAAATGACTTATTGTTTTTTTTATTATTTTTAGCGAACCATTTAAATATAATTATGAGAAAATTAGTAACCGCATTTAAGCTGTTCGCTGTACTATCCGTTTTAGCATTGAACAGCTGCCAGGATGAAAACATTGAAATTCCACAGGATCAGGTTTCAAAAACAGTATCTGTATCTGACCTGAAGAAAGAGATTACCCCGGGTTTACAGGAACTGCCAAAAGTAGTTCAGACACAATTGGAGGATTCAAAAGTGAACCTTGGAAAATACCTGCGAAATGACCTGCAGATCACCGGTGTCACTATTTTAGGCCGGCTAGGCACACCTCAGAGTATTGAGATCTCAAAAAAATTAATTTCAGAAAAAGAAGGTTATATAGCTTTCGGAAATATTACAGATCCGGCATCTGTAAAAACCGGAAAGATGAACGAGCTTTATTCGGGAAATGCACTGTCCATCGCTCAGTCCGGACTGAGAGAATTGGCGGAAAAGGAAATCAAACCTGATATGGGTGTTATTGAAATTACCTGGAAAAATAATAAAACTCAATTCACCACCCTATGTTTTTTCAATGATTCAGGGATCATCTGGGATAATGTTCTGGGAGGATTGATCATGATGGACACAAGAGGCAATACCGAGACCTCAACTTCCGGCAATCCTATGGCAAAGGTTTCTTCCAAATGGTCTAAACAATGGTGGACAGCAAACTGGCTGTGGGGTTCCAAACGAGGTGAGATTGGCTATAAGATCACTATCTATTATTCCGGATCTACAGTGTCTAATACTGATGTGAGCGACTGGGGAAGCATCAGCCTAGGTAAGGCAAAGAGCGAAAGTAAGATCCTTAAAAGCACTGGTGCCTACGGACAATGCAGATACGCATTGGGACTTTGTACGCCGTTAGGCTCTCTAAGCTTTAATACAAGCAACTTCACGGTATCCTTCTCCGGACTGGGAAGCAATGTTGTAAGCAACGGAACAAAATCACTATATCCATAAATTATATTCTTTCAACAAAGCGGGGAATCAAATTTGATTCCCCGTTTTTTATTGTCTAGATTTTTTTCTTATTCTGAAAGCCATAATAAGTGATGATTACACTTATCGTCATTAAAATGAACGCTAAAAAGAACGGCGCTCCTGAGAATTTAAACGGAGCCTCATCATGAGTAAAAAAGTAAAATAAGTTGGTCATCAGTGGAGGTCCTATGATAGAGGTGGCACTCATCAGGCTGGTCAGGGATCCCTGAAGTTCTCCCTGCTCATTAGACGGAACACTCTTTGTAATGACAGACTGAAGTGCCGGCCCGCAGATTCCCCCCAAACAATAAGGCACCAGGAAAACAAACATCATCCATCCCTGAGAAGCAAAAGCGAAGAGTAACATTCCGAGTGCATAGAGTGCAAGCCCGTAATAAATACTTTTTTCTTCACCCAATCTCGGCGTGGTCCATCTTATCAGTCCACCCTGAACCAATCCTACCAGGGCTCCTACTACTCCAAGGGAAATCCCGACCATTCTCTCGGTCCAGTTGAATTTATACATGGTAAAAAAGCTCCAGTTGCTCTGTACGGCATGGGCTGCAATATAGATCAGGATAAGGGCAACTATCATCCCTGAAATCTCAGGATGCTTCCCCAGGAATTTAAATGAACCAACTGGGTTAGCCCTTTTCCAGCTGAACTCCCTTCTTTTGTCTTTATCCAAACTTTCAGGAAGAATAAAATAACCATACAGGAAGTTTAACAGACAAAGACCTGCTGCGGCATAAAAAGGTACTCTGGAACCGTAATGTCCCAGCACACCTCCCAGAACAGGGCCTATGATAAATCCTAATCCAAAAGCAGCCCCGATGAGCCCAAAATTCTTAGCACGGTCCTCATCCGTGGAAATATCTGCAATATAGGCACTGGCCGTAGTAACACTGGCTCCGGTAATACCGGCAATAACCCTTCCCAGGAAAAGCCACCAGATGGTCGGAGACAATGCAAGGAAAATATAATCAACCGCAAAACCGAAAAGCGAGATCAGAATGATAGGTCTTCTTCCATATTTATCACTCAGATTGCCAATAACCGGGGAAAATATAAATTGTGTAAAGGCATAGGCAAATCCCAGCCATCCACCATATTTGGCAGCTTCACTTATATCGCTGTGAATGAGTTCCTCGATCAGTTTCGGTACTACGGGAATAATGATCCCCCATCCAGTGATATCAATTAATAATGTTATAAAAATGAAGCCGATGGCAGCTTTTTTCTTTGAATTTTCCATAATGCTGCAAAAATAAAGAAATAAGAAAAAATAATGATTCTAAATTATATAAAAAGGCCTACCTCATAATTATGTATGAAATAGGCCTAACCAAAACTATTACTACTGAAATTTTTATTTAAAATTTGAATGAATCATCCTGTTGGATATGATATATCTGATAAGACAATACTTAATGATTACTTTATGGCACATTACTGTATTGATAATCTGTATGGGAGTGTTTATACCCTATTTGCGTGTGAATAATATTGCAGCAGTGAAGGCTGCAGTAATAACTTTTTTTCTTTCATATTGTTTGTTTCAGGCAAAAATATTATTGATTTAGAAGAAATAACAAATTAATCCATACTACATATGTACTTCTCTTACTGTCGATCATGAATAGTTCAGAGGTAGTACATGCAGCTTTGTTAATCTTCATATCCTGTTGGAAGGAGACAACAGGTATACAAAAACCACAGCCGAACCAAAAGAATGATTTAGGAGCACAGCAAAAGAAGCTTTGTCCTTTTATCATCCAACATCTTAATAAATCCAAAACATTATGAAAATATCCGCCAAGGTATAAGCAAAAAATAAAAGGCTCCCTGAAACAGGCAGCCTTTTATTTATTTAAATGTAGTATGATTATTTTGAAGCAAGTACTTCTTTGTTGGTAGTCGATTTACCGTGTACATCCTCTTCCTTTCCGGTCTTCAGGAAATCGTAAGCGATAGCTGAGGCAATGAAGATCGATGAATAGGTACCGAATCCGATACCAATTAACATGGCAAACATGAATCCTCTCAGGTTATCCCCACCAAAGATAAAGATCGCAAGGATAACAAGAATGGTAGTGAATGAGGTATTGAACGTTCTGCCCAGAGTACTGGAAATAGAATCGTCGAACAGCCCTGCCAATGTTATTGATTTCTTCTCTCTCAGATATTCCCTGATCCTGTCAAAAATGATCACGGTATCATTGATAGAGTATCCCAGTACGGTAAGGATCGCCGCAATGAAGTCCTGGTTGATCTCCATGTTGAACGGCATATACTTATGAAGCAAGGAATAAGCTCCCAAAATGATAACCGCGTCGTGGAATAATGCCGCAACAGCCCCAAGGGAAAACTGCCATTTTCTGAATCTCAACAAGATGTAGATGAAGATGATCCCCAATGCGCCTACAACCGCAAAGATACCGTGAGTTTTGATATCATCGGCCACCGTAGGTCCTACTTTTTCAGAAGAGATGATTCCGGCATGATCCTTATCGGCAGATTTGAAATCTTTCAACGTAAGTCCTGCAGGCAGGTTTGATTTTAATCCTTCGTACAGCTTTTGCTCGATAGTCTGGTCTGCCTTCAAGGATTCATCTTCGATCAGGTAATCCGTAGAAATCTTTAACTGTCTGTTGTTTCCAAAGGTTTTAGCTTCTACTGAAGAATTTTTACCATCTTCCGTTCTGAATAATTTTACCAGATTTTCTTCTACTTCATTTGCATTCACATCCTTGTCGAATCTTACCACATAGTTTCTACCTCCTGTGAAATCAATTCCGTATTTGAACCCGTGGGTAAAAATTGATCCGATACAGATAACCGTTAAAACTGCAGACAAGATATAGGCATATTTTCTTTTTCCGATGAAATCAATCCACGTATTCCTGAACAGGTTCTTCGTAGGAGCCGTCCATACAGAAAGACCTTTTCCTTTGTTCAGCCTGCTGAAGATCATTACTCTTGAAAGCAGTACAGAAGTGAATAACGTCATCGCGATACCGATCATCAGGGTAAGGGCAAAGCCTTTGATTGGCCCGGTTCCGAAGAAGAATAAAACCACAGCGGTAAGGAAAGTGGTCGTGTGACCATCAATGATCGCATTCAATGCATGTTTGAAACCGTCTTTATAGGCTTCAAGAATATTTTTCCCTGCAAATAATTCTTCTTTGGTCCTTTCATAAATGATTACGTTCGTATCTACTGCAACGGCCATCGTAAGAACAATACCCGCGATACCAGGAAGTGTAAGGGTGAAATCTCCCGAATCCATGATACCGAAGATATAGAAAAGGTTGATGATCATTGCGATTACCGCATAGATACCGGCACCACCATAATAGAAAATGATATAAACGATGATAATCAGGAAGGCAATAACAAATGACATCAATCCTGCGTTGATGGACTCCTGCCCTAAAGAAGGTCCCACCTGAGTAGCCTGAACTACTTTAGCTCCGGCAGGCAATTTTCCTGCTCCTAAAACGTCAACGAGTTCCTTAGCCTCTTCCTGAGAGAAGTTTCCTGAGATCTGCGTTCTACCGTTAGGAATTGCATTCACAACGTTTGGAGCGGTATAAACTCTGTTGTCAAGTGTCACGGCTACCGGCTTTCCTACATTTTTCTCAGTCAGGGTTTTCCAGTCTTTTGCCCCTTTGGAATCCATCTGCATGTCTACCACTACCCTGCCCAGTTCATCATAGCTGATATTGGCGGTTTCTACAGCACCGTCTACCGGAGCTTTCTGATTAATATTTCCTCTGATGGCATACAACACAAGGCTTTCAGGATCTGTAGCCTCAGGTTTATATCCCCACATGAATTGTGTATATTTAATATTTGCCGGGCGTAAAGACTGAGCTACTTTACTGTTCAGTATCTTGTTCACAACAGCGGTATCAGACAGCTTTACATTGGCAACACCATTGGTTCTTAATTTATCCAGGTGTATAAGATTCATGAAGTTTACATTTTTTGCCACTCCCATAGAATCCGCTTTCGCAGTCACCATAGTGGTCAGGGTCTGGAAATAAGGTATTACCTCAGGTACCTGCTGTACTTCCCAGAACTGAAGTTTTGCAGAAGTCTGAAGCATTTTTTTCACCTTATCGATGTCTTTCATACCAGGCATCTCTACGGAGATTCTTGCTGTTCCCGGTACTCTCTGAACATTCGGCTGAATGGCCCCCAACTTGTCAATTCTCGTTCTGATCACTTCAAAAGCAGTTCCTACAGAAGCATCGATCCTTCTTTTCACGATGCTCTTTACCTGCTCATCAGTAGTATTGTATTTGATCTCGGTAAGATTAGTATTCCCGAAAATCTCAGGATCTGCAAGTTTAAGATTGGTACCTTTTGCTTTATTTACAGCATCAAACTGTTCAAAAAAATTGTCTATATAAGATTTTGTAGAATTTTTCTGAACCTCATCGGTTTTGTTTAAAGCTTCAATAAGAACAGGATTTGTGGAATAATTCGTCAAATCATTCACCAAATCTCTCTGGTTGATCTCTAAAAGAACGTTGATTCCGCCTTTAAGGTCAAGACCAAGCTTCATTTCTTTATCCTTAGCCTTGGAATAATAAAGTTTCGTAAATCCGAGATTAAGAGTATCTTCCTTTATTCGCTTGATCTCTTTCTCATTTCCTTTCGCAGCTTCTATCTGCGATTCAATTTTGCCGGCATACCAGGTAGGCAATAGCTCATTTAAGCAAATTAGCCCCAGTACAATAGCAACAATTGTAATAAGTCCTTTTCCTTGCATTTTGTTATACTACGTTAAATTAAGTCGGCAAATATAATCATTTTCTTCAATTTTATGAATTTTTTAACAACAGAAATGGTTTATTCTCAGCTATATCAGCATTTCCGCTGTTATTAAATATTTATTAATTTTTTACTCTTTTTTCCGTCAATTCTTCAATTTTGATTGGTACGAAATTTTCATTCATTAACCCAAACCACTAAATATCAAAATATTATGAAAAAACTACTCTTTACAGCAAGTATTTTTTCTTCCTTAATCCTTAATTCCCAAAGCATTAATTTGGAAGAATTTGCTACCGGGCTTACCGCTCCTGTTGAAATTACCCATGCCAACGATAACAGATTGTTTGTCGTTCAGCAAAATGGGATCATCAAGATTCTTCAGCCTGACGGAACCATCAATACCTCCGATTTTTTAAATATAAGCTCCCAGATCACCTATGGTGGAGAAAGAGGTCTCTTAGGCCTGGCATTTCATCCGCAGTATTCTACAAACGGGTATTTTTTTGTCTACTATAATGACACGGAGGGCAATATCACTATTTCCAGATTTACGGTCAGCTCCGGCAATCCCAATGTTGCGGATGCCACTTCAAAAAAGGTCCTGATCAGTATTCCAAAGCCTTTCGAAAACCATAACGGCGGAAGCATCCATTTTTCACCTGATGGCTATTTATGGGCAGTAACGGGTGACGGTGGAAGTGGCGGTGATCCTAACAATAATGCTCAGAATAAAAATTCCCTGCTGGGAAAAATGCTGAGAATTGATGTGAATGCCACAGGACCATACAATATTCCTCCTGATAATCCTTTTGTAGGGATGGACGGAGCGGATGAGATCTGGGCTTACGGGCTAAGGAATGCCTGGAAATTTTCATTTGATACTTTAACGGGGAATGCCCTGATCGCCGATGTGGGCCAGGGGCAGATTGAAGAGATCAACAGGGTTCCGATCACACAAGGCGGGGTGAACTACGGCTGGAGATGCTATGAAGGCAATAACAGCTACAATACCGCCGGATGTGCCAGTTCTGCGACGATGACTTTTCCGGTTGCCGTCTATGATCATTCGGGAGGAAGATGTTCCATCACCGGAGGCTATGTGTACAGAGGTTCACTATATCCCGCTTTGAACGGAAAATATTTTTTTGCAGACTATTGCTCTTCACAGATAGGAATGCTAAACGTTGACAATTCCATTACCTGGACTCCGGCATTTTCAGGCAATAACTTTTCAACTTTTGGGGTGGACAACCAGAATGAGTTGTATATAGCTGCCGTCAATAACGGAAAAATCTATAAGATCACAACAGGAACTTTATCCGCTCAGGAAAACACTGCCTTCGGCCAGATCAGAATTTACCCTAACCCTGCATCCGAAAGAGTTTTTATTGAAGGTTTGGAAAATAGAGATACTACGGCCGACATATTTACCGAAGAAGGCCGAAAAGTTTTGGAATCTGCCAAAGTTGAAGAGGATAACGGCATTGATATTTCATGGATTCCGGCGGGCGTTTATTACATCACCCTGAAATCCGGAGATCTGAAGTCTTACAGTCAGAAATTAATTATCAAATAGGCCGGCCGGTGCGGAAATATTAACAAGCAAGAATGATAAAGATTATCATTCCGGTCGGGACTGTCTTATAACGAGGTAAATTCCCGAACATAGCGGCACAAGTATGATCAGCCTTTCAACCAGGGAAAACCTTTCCACTTCGCCATCAAATAAACTATTAGGAATTAATGTAACCAATAAGAATGAAGCAATAAAGGCCGCGATATCTACCCCGGATAACTTCTGAGGGGAAAGAGTGCGGGTTCCGGATACTGAACTTAATATCCAGAAACATAAGAACAGCATCATGAAGGGAAACGACCAGATCCTGAAGGTATCCCATGCAATGGCATGAAGCAGTAAAGGAAATGCACAGACAGCACCCGATAAAAGCAGAAGCGGGATATTTATTTTAAGCCCCTTATACATCATCCATAAGGAAAAAAGTACGGGAATTCCATAAAATATTGTACACCTGGAAATGAACAATCTTTGGAAAAAATGTCCGCTCTCTTCCGAAAAGTAATAACTAAAACTTTTCGTATAGGCGGAGGCTACCGAATCAGCCCTTTGGGAAACCATACTATTGTGGCTCAGATAATTAAAGATCTCCGAAAAATAGTTTTCTCCGTGAAGTTCCTGGTACACCGAAACCGAAACGGTAGTAAGGAAAGGCAGTACAAGAAGTAGAGCCATCTTTTTAAGAATGCCGGGACCAAAGATGCTTTTTAATGAAAATTGATTTACGGGAATCGTTGTAACCATCAAAGCAAAGAAACATACCGGCAACATCAGGAAAAATGAAATTTCATGTACCAATATACCTAATGATGCAAGCACTGATGCCAAAAATATCTTCTGCCGCCTGATAAGGAAAATAATAAGCATGGTCAGGAGGAAAACAATGTGATCCAGGTATCCTATAAGGTGGGCTGTAAATACAACATATTGGGATAAAAAGAAAATCAGATAAAATAATATTCTGCAAATATTATTCTCATTGCTGAATGTTTCCTTTACCGCAATGGCAAATATCGCAACATATAGCAAAAATAGTATTACCGCGGAAAGGACAAGGATATTAAATTCGTTTTTCTCAAAAAAACACCCAAAAATCTCCCCGGCAAGCCCCCTCTTGATGAAACCGAAACGGTAATCCATCATCCAGTGAGCTTCCGACCACTCATTAGGAAGCCTTAAGGTCCTCAGAATGCTGAAAATAAACGCATACAGGTAAAGCGTTACCAACAGGACCTTCTTTTTCATGGCCCTAGATCGTCATTGAGAAAATTCTTGTTTCAGGCTTATTCCTCATCATTCTGAGGTCAAAAACCATAGCAACATTTCGGATAAACGCTCTTCCTTTTTCAGTGATCTTTATCTGATTGTCATGAATTTCCACCAGCTCGTCTTTTTCCATTTCCTCCAGCATCTCCAGCGCATTCTCCAGTTCAGGGAAGGAATTTTGGGGATCCCAGGATGTTTCAAGCTGGCACATCAGGTTCAGGATGTGCCTTCTCATGATCAGGTCTTCATTATTTAAAATATGTCCTTTGACAACGGGAATCTTCCCTTCTTCCACAATCTTCTGGTACTCTTCCACCGTTTTTACATTCTGCGCAAACGCATACCATGAATCTGAAATGGCAGACATACCAAGACCTACCATCAACTGGGTTTTGCTTGAGGTATATCCCATGAAGTTACGGTGAAGTTTTTTCTGGATCAGTGACTGGTAAAGATCATCATGTTCCAGAGAAAAATGATCCATTCCTACCTCAATATAGCCCAGTTCCTGCAATAATTTTTTACCATCCTCATATAGCCTGCGCTTTTCTTCTCCAGTGGGAAGGTCATTCTCATCAAAGCCTCTCTGCCCTACTCCTTTTACCCACGGAACGTGTGCATAGGAATAGAAGGCAAGCCGGTCCGGCTTCAGCTCCATTGTCTTCCGGATGGTGTATTCCATGGCATCCCAGTGCTGGTGGGGCAGCCCAAAAACCAGGTCATGGCTTACGCCTTTATAGCCTATCTCCCTGGCCCATTCCGTAACATCCTTTACTTTTTCAAAAGGTTGTATCCTGTTTATGGCTTTCTGAACTTTAGGATCATAATCCTGGACCCCAAAGCTTACTCTCCTGAACCCCAGATCATATAAAGTCTGAAGATGCTCTTTGGTCGTGTTGTTAGGATGTCCTTCAAAGGAAAATTCGGGACGGTCTGCAATTTCAACAGTATCAAAAATGCCTTCCAGTAATGTCTTTAAATTCCGGGGCGAGAAAAAAGTTGGTGTTCCCCCACCAAGATGGAGCTCTTTCAATATTGGCTTTTCATCGAAAAGTTCAAGGTAAAGCTTCCACTCCTTCAAAACACTTTCCAGATACGGGATTTCAACACTATGCTGTTTTGTAATGCGTTTATGGCAGGCGCAAAACGTGCATAGGGCTTCACAAAAAGGCAGGTGAATATATATAGAGATCCCTTCTTTCGCATTGCTCTCCTTAAAAGACCTGGTTACACTTTCTTGCCATTTTTCAGCTGAAAAGGTGCTTTCATCCCAATAAGGTACGGTGGGATAAGAAGTATAACGCGGTCCGGGAATATTATATTTGTCGATTAAAGAATTCATTTAAACTAAAATTTTATCCATATGTGATACGGAATCCAATATGCAAAATTAAGTATAACTTATGAATTTTGAATCATGAATTATATTAGGGTTTATTTTCAAAATTTATAATGAGTCTAAATACTTCGTCAGCAAAATTTTTGCCCAGATCTATATATCCCGCACTATCGTAATGCCATGGATCATTCCCGTAATTATATTTTTGGGTGGAACGAACGATGGCGGCATTTTTATCATCTTTCACAAATTTTTCCTGCGCGAACTGCACCAGCTCTCCCATTGCCCATACCTTCCCTGATTTATCCTTACCTGAATCCGAAATCTTTCCGATGACAACGGGCAGATCATCGATACGCAATGCAGCTCTCATCAGGTTCATCAGTGTTTTCAGATGTTGGTAATAATTATCTGCGATCTCCTCCGTATAGCTGGCATCCCCTTCTCCCTGCATCCAGATTATTCCTGAAGGAATGATGTCATCTTTTTTACCATCACCGTCAATATCGGCTTCTGATAAGGCATTTTTAACCGTCTTCAGAAAATTGTCATACTGATTGATACCGTTCTTTCCATGAAAATCGGGATCCCAGCAGCCAAAGTCACCTCTTGCCAGACTGTCGATAGAAGTTCCCTCTCTCGCATATTTTATAATGCCTATTTTGTCATTCGGAAAAAGCTCCTGCATCCTCTTCGCAAAAGAAAGTTCCGGACCGAACCTGTCTGAAAGCCTGTTTATCTTTCCGTCTGATTTAAATCCGGTTCCGTTTCCGGGCTTTAAAACATCCCATTTCCCGGATCCGCCGTTCGGATCTCCATCCGGAGCGGAGTTTCCCTGAAATATATATATGTTTCTAAAAGCTTTCAGGTCAGCAGGAAGATCCTTATTATAGCCGAAGCCATTCATATTGGATTGTCCGGCAAGAATAAAAATCCTTATTTTCTGGGTATAACACAATGCCGGAATCAATATCAGAAAGAGTATTCTTAAAGGTTTCATACAGTTTTTTTTCAAAGTTAGTCCGGGAAAGTATTACAGGAACATTGTTTACAAAGATAAACTCTATGCTGAAGATCTAAAATTTTAATGTCATCACGGCAATCCTGTCTTTTCCGGCCAGAACAACAGTCTCCGTATCCGCCCATTGGCAGGTATACAGATTCTTTTCGTCGGAAATCACCTTCCAGGTTTTTCCATAATCTGAGGAAAAGCTGATATGCCTGTCTCCTACTGCAATGATTTCTTTTCCTTCGGACCCGGGTCTGATCTTAATGCAGGTGGTATATCCCGCGTTTTTACCGGATGCCTGTATCTGCCAGGTTTCGCCACCATCGTGAGTGGTTGCTATATTGTTGACATTCTCCTCCTGTTTTGTATAATCTCCACCGGCCACAATCCCAAACCGGTCGTTACAGAAATCTATAGAATATACCCCCTGTGAAGGCATTCCCTGAACAATAGGGGTATTGATCAGCTTCCAATGATCAATATCAGATTTTCTGAATTTAAAGATCCTTGAAGTTTTACCTCCTGTGGCAAGCCATACATAGCTCCCGGAGGAAGCGATATTCGTATTGCTTGCCGCAAAAGCTGCTTCTCCTTCATTCAGCCGAGGCCGGCCCTGTGGTCTGGCAGCAATCCATTTATTATCCTTGTAAAAAACTAATTTCAGATATCCGTCTTTATCAGGATCGCTAAAAGCATAGGCTAAATGGGCATCAACAAAATGTAACGCATCATAAAATGCGGTTTTTACCGTATCCGTGAATATGATTTCCGGCTTCAGATCTTTTTTGCTGATCTTAAAAAAATATGCCGGACTTTCAATATTAATGGTGTAAAAACTGTTCTTATCCTGGGCTAAGGTTCTGAACTGAAGCTTCTTGTCTGAAATCGTGATCTGTTTCTGATTCCGGGGATTCTTCAGCTCTACAAAGCCAAATTTAGAGTCCGTACCGCTGTACCAGACCTTGTTATCATACATCTCAATTGCTCTTATGCTTATTTTATCATTAAAAACCGTGTGGAAGGTCACCTGCTGGGAAAAGGCCAGGATTCCCGAAACAAAAAAGAAAAGAAACAGGATATTTTTCATAGAACAAAAATAAAAAATCCACAGCATTCTGTGGATTCAGGTTATCATTTTATAGATCTAAGTCTGTTTTTTGTAAAGGTTCCTGTTCTGCTTTGAACGTTTCTCCGTAACCTATCTTATGCAGCTTACTGTTTCTGAGGCTATAGGTAAAGTAAATGATGACTCCTAAAACCAGCCATCCCATAGATAGCAGCTTGGCTTCATGGCTCAGGTTCCAGATCAGGTAAATGTTGATGCAGATTCCCAATGTCGCGATCACCGGGAGCGCAGGAACTTTAAAGTTTCTCGGCAGCTGTGGCTCTTTCCTTCTTAGGATCCATACGGCAACACATACCATCGTAAAGGCGAACAGTGTTCCGAAACTCGTCATATCCGCTAATTTACTGATCGGAGTAAGGGCCGCCACAGTGGCAATTACGATCCCCAGAAGCATTAAGCTTTTTGCCGGTGTTTTTCTTACCGGATGTACATCACTGAACATTTTAGGGATCAATCCGTCTTTAGACATTCCCAGGAAGATCCTTGACTGCCCCATAATCATTACCATTAATACGGAAATAAGACCTACCGTTGCGGCAATGGTAATGATATATCCGGCCCATCCCTGTCCTGCAATCTCAAATGCGTATGCTACAGGTGCTTTAATGGCATCCGGGTATTTTCCATGCGGATCAAAATTTGAATAATTCATCATCCCTGTCAGCACCAGAGATACCAATATATATAATGCCGTACACACCAGAAGGGAAGCAATAATGGCAAATGGAACATCCTTCTTAGGATTAATGGCTTCGCCGGCCTGGGTGGAAACCGCATCAAAGCCTACATAAGCAAAGAATATGGCAGCTGCACCGGAAATTACGCCCTGGATTCCATAGGCTTCTTTCATTTTATCACCTTCCAGCACCATTTTCTGAGCCGGGATGAAAGGATCCCAGTTGGCTGTATTAATAAAAAAAGCACCTGCAATGATCACAAACAACACCGCCGATACTTTCATAATTACAATAAGGTTATTGGCTTTCGCCGCTTCCTTGGTTCCTTTTATCAATAAAGAGATTACTACCAGTACAATGACAAAAGCCGGCAAATTCATGGAAAAGCCTTCACCGGCATAGCTTGCCGGGTCAGATGTAAGATAATCCGGCAGGTGAAGACCAAACATTTTCAAGAGTTTATTAAAATATCCGGACCAGGATACGGCTACCGTCATGGATCCCATGGCATATTCAAGAATAAGGCCCCAGCCGATGATCCATGCGAAGATCTCCCCCACTGTTCCGTAAGCATAGGCATAGGCAGAACCTTCCACCGGCAAAATAGATGCAAATTCCGAGTAACATAATGCTGCGAAGACGCATGCAATCCCTGCAATAACAAAAGAGATAGCCAGTGCAGGCCCCGCATGGTAGTATGCTCCTGTACCCGTGAGTACAAAAATTCCTCCTCCGATAATTGCTCCTATTCCAATAGCCGTAAGACTCCACTTACCAAGTACCCTTTTAAGCTGACTGCTTTTCACATCATTCTCAAAAGCACTCATGGGTTTTTTAGTCCATATTTTAGACATATTTTTTATTTTTTTTAAGATTTACGAAAATATAAAATTTTTGGCAACCGACACCTTTATTAATAAATTTTCAAGATTAATTTTACATAAAAAGATTTAAAATTCTGATTTTCATATTATTTAAATCATTTTACGGTGTGGAGTTTTTTCTTTATTTTTGACCGCATGAATTTATATGATCTTTTTATAGATCCTTACAAACAATACACTCACTTTCAGATTTTTCTGGAAGCCTGCGGAACCATCTTCGGGATCCTGAGCGTATATTTCTCCATAAAAAAAAATATCTGGGTTTATCCTACGGGCATCATATCTACCCTGATCTATGTGTATATCCTTTTCAATTTCGGATTATTGGGAGATTGTATGATCAATGTATATTATACTGCCATGAGTATCTATGGCTGGATTCTATGGGCGAGAAATTCTGAAGACCATATTCATGTGGAAGTAACCTGGGCTACCAGGAAAGAATGGTTCTTCGGAGGCTTTCTGTTCATTGTAAGCCTGTTTCTGGTCACCATTGTCTATTATTATAAGCCCTATATCGACAACCATTTTTCAATGGAGGGGACAAGCCTGGGGCTGTACCATCTGGATTGGGCCAACTGGATGGATGTTTTTACTACTTCCCTCTTTTTGGTAGGGATGTGGTTTATGGCGAAACAGCGCATAGAAAACTGGATTTTCTGGATCATCGGAGATTTTATTTGTATGCCCATGATGATTTTTAAAGGTCTGGGGATCACTTCGGTTCAATATTTGGTATTTACTATAATGGCGATCTTAGGATACGTCAATTGGAAAAAAAGTTTAAAAGAAAATAGTACAATAAAGTCATGAAAAATTTATTTAAAATAGCATTAAGTATTTTCACTATAGCTAGTTTAACATCTTGTGCGCTGTATACAGACAGCGGGTACTCTTATGGAGACCCTTATTATGATAACGGTTATTACTACGCTCCTCCGGGATATTACGGTAGTGGCGGATATTGGGGAAATGACGGATATTATTACAGGAATGATATAAACTATTATTATGATGGCGGTGTCCCTTATTATTATTATAATTATGGAAACAACCGCAGAAAGGTGTATGTAGAAAGGAGAGGCTCTGTTTCCCAGAGACAATACAACGGATTCCAAAATACGCCTACCAACAATACTAATTATAATAACAGTAATTATAATAATAGTAACAGGTACAATAACAGGAGCAACAGCGGCGGATTCAGAAATCAGAATTCAAACAGAAACAATTCTAATCAGGGAAGCGGATTCAGAACTCCTGCTCCAAGGCAAAACAATCCGTCAAGGCAGGAAAATAACGGAGGATTCAGAAACAATAATTCTTCCGGTAATTCCGGCAGCGGATTTAGGAATACCCCGCAAAACAATGCCCCTGAGAACAGATCCTCAAATTCGGGCAGCGGTTTCAGGAATTAATCATTCCTAAATAACAAAAACGAACAGCTAACACTGTTCGTTTTTTAGTTTTAATTATAGTAATTTTGCATGTTTATTTTTCAGATCAGATACAATTATGGATTTTTATAAATATCAGGGTACGGGAAACGATTTTGTAATGGTCGACAACCGTGATTTACAGTTCCCAAAAGACAGGAACATTATTGAAAAGCTTTGTGACAGACGCTTCGGAATCGGTGCAGACGGACTTATTCTATTGGAAAATGATGACCATTATGATTTTAAAATGGTATATTATAATTCTGACGGCCGGGAGAGCACCATGTGCGGAAACGGGGGAAGATGTCTGGTGGCCTTTGCCTTTTTCCTTGATATTTTTGAGGACAGGTGCAAATTTATAGCCATCGACGGGGAACATGAAGCCGAAATCCATAACGGTATCGTAAAGTTGAAGATGATTGATGTGGAAGCTATTTCAAATAACGGCAATGACCTGGTTCTGGATACAGGCTCCCCGCATTATGTAAAATATGTTGAAGACCTGGTTAATTATAATGTTTTTGCCAACGGGCATGAGATCAGAAACTCCGGAGATTATAAAGAAAAAGGGATCAATGTCAACTTTGTGGAAAAAATCACGGATGATGAGATTTTCGTAAGAACCTATGAACGAGGCGTTGAAGATGAAACTTACAGCTGTGGGACAGGAGTTACGGCTTCTGCTTTAACTTTTCTGCAAAAACATAATCTAATCTCCGTAAGAGTGAAAACTCTGGGCGGAAATCTTAAGGTTTATGCTGAAAAAAATGGAAACTTTTTCCGGAACATCTGGCTTGAAGGTCCCGCAAAACAAGTTTTCAGAGGGAAGATAGACCTGATTTAAAAAACAAAATTTAATAATTCATTAATGAAAAAAGCTGTTCTCATCATCATTCTTATCGCCATTGTGGTGGCCGGGTTTTTGGGCTTCAGATTTTACAAAAAATATTACGGCAACAATGTGGAAAAAGAAGGATATGTGCTAATCCCCCATAAGGCAGGCTTTAAGCAGATCCTGGATTCTGCGGCGAAGTATGTAGGTAACAGGGAAACCTTTGAGGCTGTAGCCAGGGAAAAAGGCCTTGACAGATATTTCAAAGCGGGGCGCTATCATTTTCAAAAAGGGATGGGAAACTCAAACCTTATCAACATGATCAAGGCGGGAAACCAGACAGAGAATAGCTTCAGGATTGGTGATTTTGGTGATATTTATCAAATGATAGGCAGGGTCACCAGAAAAACAGAACTGGATTCTTTGGCCTTTGTCAATGGCCTGAATTCCATCGCTACCGAAAAGGGATATCATAATGCGGAAGATCTGAAGAAATATTTTTTCATTGATACTTATAATTTTTTCTGGACGGTAACCCCCCAGGAATTTTTCACAAAATTCCAGAATCAATACGACAGTTTCTGGAACAGCGACAGAAAGACAAGAGAACAGCAGTCCGGCCTTACGAGAGATCAGATCTATGCGCTGGCTTCCATTGTCTATAAGGAATCCGGCGGAAAACCGGACGAGATGAAAACCATTGCAGGATTGTACCTGAACCGTTACAGAAAAGGAATGAAATTACAATCCGATCCCACGGTGATCTATGCCATTAATAAACAGACCAATTTCAGGGAACCTATTAAAAGGGTTCTATATAAGCACCTTTCCACACCTTCGCCCTATAATACTTACGCTAATGCAGGGATTCCGCCGGGACCTATCTGCATCGTGGATAAAAATTCCGTGGATGCTGTATTAAATGCTGAAAACAATCATTTTATATATATGTGTGCCGATCCTTCCAGACCTGGTTACCACAAATTCACCGCCAGCGCTGAAGAACATGCCATCAATGCGAAAGCTTATCAGGACTGGCTGAATTCAAAAAATATAAAGTAATTTAACTTTATTTTAACAATTTAGCAATTAACATTTAAGAACAAAAAGCGACATATACGTTAACAAATAAAAAACTATTCATAATATTTGCGAAATTTTTTCATTAGCAATTTTGCAATATTATGAGAGATCTTTTACGATTTTACACAAAAAATACCTTATGAATCAGACGGAAATTACTAACATTTTTACAAAAAAAACCTTAGGGCTTACTTTTGTACTTTCGGCAGCTGCGCTGGCCTTTGCACAGGAGAAGGTAGGTATTTCGGGAACGGTGGTGAGTAAAAACAACCAGCCGGTTCCTTATGCTTCGGTTACATTCAGTAACAAAGCCAATAAGCTGTTAAGCGATGCCACCCTTACCGATGAGAAAGGACAATATAAGCTTGATCTTACCCCTGGAAATTATGATATTGCTGTAGAAGCAATCGATTATAAAAAAAGTGTAGTAAATAAGCAGATCACAGCGGCCGGAAATATCGGGGCTTTATCCATAGAGCCTGAACCAAGCGCCACCAATCTGAAAACTCAGGACATCCAAGGTGTTACCATCACCGTACAGGCTACAAAACCGTATAAGGTGGAGCTTGATAAAAAGACATACGATCCGTCTCAGGATATTGTAAGTAAAGGAGGAAACCTGCAGGATGTGCTTTCAAACGTTCCTTCCGTTTCCGTAGATACGGATGGTACCGTTTCTATGAGGGGTAGCTCAAACGTTAAGTTCCTCATCAACGGGAAACCTTCTGCCCTACTAGGAATAGATGATGGCGCCAATGCTCTGCAAAGTATTCCTGCCGATCAGATTGAAAGGATCGAGGTCATTACAAACCCTTCTTCCAAGTTTGAAGCAAGCGGAACCGCAGGTATTTTAAATATTATTTTAAAGAAGAATAAAAAAACCGGTTTTAATGGTAGTGTTACCGGAACTGTAGGTTATTTGCCGCAAACCAGTATGAATACAAATTTAAGCTGGAGAAAAGGAAAGTTCACCTGGTTCCTGAACGGTGGTGGCGGTTATCGGGAATCTAAGAATACGAACAGAACAGAATCCTGGTTTAATAATGCCATAGAAGACAGTGATTTCACCCATACTGATCAGGAATCCATCACAAAAAACAAAAATAACAACTATAATGCTTCCGCCGGATTAACATTCGATATCACGGACAGAACCTCCGTGAATGCATCCGGAACGGTAAGGACCTTTGACAGCGAAAATAACGGGCATGTAAACTATTTTTATGATTATTTAAACCAGGCAAGTTCTTTTAGACAAAGGCTGAATAACGGAGACAACAATAACCTGGCTTTTCAGGGTGATTTTGGACTAGATCACAAATTTGACGATAAAGGACAAAATATCTCCTTATCCTTAAGTTTACAAAGAAACCGTTCTTACAATAATACGGACATAGATGATACTACAAACGGCATTTCCCTGCTTAAGGATGATATCAACCAAAAAACGCTTAACAAAAGTATTGTAGCCAAAGCCGATTATGAACTTCCAATCGGTGAGATCTCTAAAATAGAAGCCGGCTACAGACTAGACGTGAACAATAACGATTACAGCAATATGGTTTTTGAAAGCTCTGCTGTAAACAACGGCTATATCGGAGATTATTCATATAATGCGACTTACAAGGAGATGTTCAACGCGTTTTATGTTCAGTTTAAAAGTAAAATTGGAAATCTCGGCTATCAATTAGGCTTAAGAGATGAAATTTCAAAAGTTGATATTGAGTATCTTAACCTTTCCGGTTTAGCTAAAAACCAAACCAAAAATTATAATAATCTTTTCCCAAGTATATTTTTAAGTTATGAAATTGCAAAAGACAATCAGTTTTTAATCAATTATTCAAGAAGAATTGATCGTCCCCGCTCTTTCTTTATGATCCCTAACCCAAGCTATAATGATAACCAAAATATCTTTGATGGAAATATTGATTTAAATCCGTCCTACGTAGATTCTTATGAGTTTGGATACAGTATCTCTAAAAAGAATTTCACCATTAATCCGACTCTTTATTACAGACATTCTAGTGACGATGTGAAGATGCTGGTATACAAAACAGAAGTGGATGAACTTCCGGTTTTCCACACCAAACCTATCAATCTGGGAAGTGACGACAGATATGGTTTGGACTTTAATTTTAACTGGGATGCTACCAAATGGTTAAAATTTCTTGGAAACCTGGATCTGTTCGGATATAAAACCACCGGCTCCTATTATGATGCCGAAACGATGGATAAGCCAATGTCTTTTGAAGGAAGCGGGTTCTCTACAAGAGCCAGACTGACATCTACCTTTAAAATTGATAAGACCTTCAGCTTACAGCTGCAAGGATTCTATAGGGGGGCACAAAAAACCGAAAGCCAGGACAGAAAAGATATGTATGCTATTAACTTCGGTGCGTCTAAAACCATCTGGAATGGTAACGGAACAATCAGCTTTAATATTCAGGACATCTTTAATACCAGAGCTATGAGGTCTACCACCTACTCCACTGATTTTATAAGAAACTCTTATATGCAGTGGCAGCCAAGACAATTTGCATTATCTTTCACATACAGATTCAAACAAGGAGAGAAAATAGAGCAGCCTAAAAGGAAAAAAGACATCAATGCCAATGATAACAGCGGTGATGATCAGCAAGGCCCTATGTAATAAAAAAATCCCGAATATTTCGGGATTTTTATTTTACTGTTTCAGTGATCTTGTTTTTCTCGGCCTCATAGATCCTTTTTCTCAGGTCGCTTGAAGAAAACCTGTGGTCCCGTTTGTTATAGTAGATCTCAATCCCCTTTTCTTCACAATATTTTTTTCCTGTGAAATCCTTGTCCATATAATCATCGCCAATGATCCTTACGTCTATTACAAATGATTTGAGGATATCTTCCAGATCTTGTTCCGTGTAATAAGGGATGATTTCATCCACCGCACTCACTGCCTTCAGCTGAATGTATCTTTCTACAATAGTCTGAGTAGGCTTATTTTTATTAGGACGATCGTGAGAAGGATCAATCTGCAGCCCTACAATCAGGTAATCGCAAACTGTTTTGGCTTCTTCCAGCATTTTGATATGCCCGGCATGGAGCAGATCAAATGAAGAAAATGTAATTCCTATTTTCTGTGTTTTCATATTATACAATTCTTTTTTAAAATTTTCCCGAAATAAATGTTCTTTTGAAAGGATAGAACACAGGTGACTGCGGGAAAATATTTTTCAATTCTTTTTTATAATCTTTTTTAAACTGTTCTTTTAAATTTTCATCAGCAAGCTTCTCTATATAAGGAATCATTGCCGTTCCGGATGCCCAGTTGAATATGGCTTCGGCATCCTGCATTACATGAGGAAATACTTTTTCATAAACGATGATGTCCTTCCCTTTATTGTCATACAGGATCTCGGCATAATCTTCGATTTTTAAAACGGTGTATTCCCTCTGCCATGAATTATAAGCAGCTTTATAAGGTTCCGTCTCAGCAATTTTCCTGAGCAGCTGATGTACGATAAATTCGTGGTTTGAAGGTATCTGAACGGCCAGCTGTCCTCCGGGATTGATTTTACTTATAATCCTGGGAAATAATTCTTTATGATTGGAGCACCATTGTATGGCAGCATTAGAAATTACAAGATCGAAAGTGTCATTCAGATTTAGCTGATCTTCAATACTACGCCGGGTAAAGGCCAGCCTGTCCGTTGCAAAATGTCTGGCTTTTTCAAGCATTTCTGCCGAGGAATCAATACCTATAACTTTTGAGTCCTGCAGATAATCCAATAGTCTGGAAGTAAGCTCACCCGTTCCGCAGCCCAGGTCAATAACGGAAATATTCCGCCTTGATTCTACCAGATTCAGAAGCTCGAAAAAAGGGGCTGAACGTTCATTTTTAAACTGTTCGTAAATCTCGGGATTCCAGGCCATAACTTCTATTTAAGGGTTTCTTGATTCCAAATATTTTTGCCATTCCCACACGGTTCTTAATGCTTCTTCCAGTGGGGTTTCAGATTTCCAGTTAAGCTCCCTGGCAGCTTTATCCGCATTGGCATAGGCAATTACAATATCCCCTTCCCGCCTGTTGCAGATCTGAAAGGGAACCTTTACCTGATTGGCTGTTTCAAATGCTTTTACCACTTCCAGAACAGATGCTCCTTTACCGGTTCCCAGATTGTAAACATCAATTACAGCTTCTTCAGATGTATTTTCAATCAATTTTTTTAAAGCGCTTACATGGGCTTTGGCAAGATCTACCACATAAATATAATCACGAATCGGGGTCCCGTCTTCCGTATCGTAGTCATTTCCCCAGACATTCAGTTTTTCACGGATTCCGGCTGCTGTCTGGGTTACAAACGGAACAAGGTTATTGGGGATTCCGATAGGTAGTTCCCCTAATTTAGCCGACGGATGCGCTCCGATAGGATTAAAGTATCTCAGCAGGGAAACTTTCCTTTTATAGGCCTTTGCAAAATCAGCCAGGATTTCTTCACCCATCTGCTTGGTCTTTCCATAGACACTTTCGGGCATTTTCAAAGGGGTATTCTCATCGATCGGCATCTTATCGGCCTGTCCGTAAACCGTACAGGAAGAGCTGAATATGAAATTAGAGATATTCCTTTTTTTAAATTCCTGCAGGATATTGATCAGGGAAAACAGATTGTTCTCATAATAATCTATAGGTTTCTCCTGGCTCTCACCTACCGCTTTATAGGCTGCGAAATTAATGCATCCTTCAATCTGATGGGCATCAAAGACCTGGGCTAAAAGTTCCTTTCTTTTCAGATCAAAAGGATAAAAAGCCGGCTTTTTACCTGTGATCTCCTGGATATTGTTTAAAATAAATTTTTCCGAATTAGACAGATCGTCTACGATAACAACTTCATAGTTATTATTTAAAAGCTCCACAACCGTGTGGGAACCAATGTATCCAAGACCGCCCGTAACGAGTATTGCCATCTTTTTGTAATAATTTTATTTTTTGTGTTTCCATTTCCATATTCACTTTTGTATTTATCCGGAAATTTCTTTATCCCATAAATTCCAGTACGGCATCCGTAATATATTTCAGCTGCTCTTCATCCAGCTCTGTGTGCATTGGCAAAGAGATCACCTGATCCAGGAGTTTATCTGTATTTGCAAAATCTGCAGCATTGCTTTCCTGGAAATACGCTTTTTGCTTTCTCAGTGCTACAGGGTAATAGATCATGGCTGGGATCTCCTTCTCGGCCAGGAATTTCTGCAATTCGTTACGCTTACCGTTTAAAATCCTTAATGTATACTGATGGAATACGTGGGTAGAATTTTCAGCTCTTTTCGGAGTTAAGATATCTGGATGGCCGGCAAATGCTTCATCATAAAAATCTGCCGCCTTCCTCCTGGCCTCGTTATAGGTATCGAGATGAGGGAGCTTCTTTCTTAAAACCGCAGCCTGAATGCTGTCCAGACGGGAGTTTACCCCTACCTCATCATGGTAATACCTTTCATACATGCCATGATTCACAATTCCTCTTAAACGGTGGGCCAGCTCATCATCGTTCGTAAAAATGGCTCCGCCGTCTCCATAGCAGCCTAAATTCTTAGACGGGAAAAAGGAAGTGGTCCCGATGGTCCCCATTGTTCCGGCAAGCTTTGTGGTTCCGTCTGAAAAGGTAAATTCAGAACCAATGGCCTGTGCATTGTCTTCAACAACATATAAATTATGCTCCTTGGCAATTTTAAGGATTTCTTCCATATTTGCGCATTGCCCGAACAGATGCACCGGAATGATTGCCCTGGTTTTCGGAGTTATCACTTTTCTGATCTGCTCCGGTGCAATGGTGAATGTATCATAATCCACATCCACAAGAACAGATTTAAGTTTTAACAGGTGGATCACCTCTACGGTAGCCGCAAAGGTGAAATCTGCCGTAATCACCTCATCCCCTTCTTTCAGGTCTAAGGCCATCAAGGCGATCTGTAAGGCATCAGTTCCGTTGGCACAAGGAATCACATGCTTTACTTCCAAATAAGATTCCAATTCATTCTGGAAAGACTTTACCTCAGGGCCATTGATAAAAGCCGCTGAATCCATTACATTTAAAACTGCATTATCTACCTCATTTTTTATTTTGTAATACTGACTTTGTAAGTCAACCATCTGAATCTTTTTCATAAATAAATATTTCTGTAAAAATAAGGAATTTAAAATCCTATCAAAAATTTTCTTGATTTTGTTTTATCTTTATACAAAATCAACCTATGAAAAAAACTTTACTCTTTTGTCTTTTAACAGGTTATTCTCTGATCTCTGCTCAGACTGAGCTTGTATTCGTATACTTTAATGATAAACCCAATAAAGCTGCATTTTATGCTAACCCTTTAGCCGAGTTGTCCCAAAAATCCCTAGACAGACGTACAGCCATGGGAATTGCTCTTAATGATCAGGATGCTCCCATTGAGCCGTCTTACATCCAAAATATACAAAATCTGGGCTTCACGGTTACAGATTATTCCAAATGGCTGAATGGGGTTGCCGTAAATGCCACTCCTTCTCAAATCCTTACGCTCCAGGCACAGCCTTATGTACAGTCTGTAGAAAGCTTTGCCAAAAATTCATCTTCCGGCACAAAGATCAAAAACATCAATAAATGGCAGGATGTGACCAGCACCAATAAAACACTTACCACTTTTGACTACGGCCCTGCTTCTGCACAGATCGACCAGATCAACCTGAGACCTCTTCATCTTGCAGGATTTACCGGCACAGGCGTTACCATTGCCGTAATTGATACCGGATTTCCGGCTGTAGATACCGGAGCTGCCTTTTCAAGACTGTGGGCCAATAACCATATCAAAGGCGGATATGATTTTGTGGCCAAAGGCACCGATATTTATAATGCCGGTTTAAACAGCCACGGTTCCGTGGTTCTGGGGGCAATCGGAGGATATATCAGCGATTCTTTTGCAGGATCGGCTCCGGATGCTGATTTTTACCTTTACCGAAGTGAGAATACAAGTGTGGAAATCCCGGAGGAAGAGCTATACTGGATTGAAGCAGCTGAAGAGGCCGACAGAAAGGGTGTTGACCTTATCACAACCTCCCTGGGATATTCTACTTTTGATGATTCCCGCTACAGCTATGATTATACTGATATGAACGGAACCACCTCTTTCATTGCCAAAGCCGCAGAGATCGCTGCAAACAAGGGAATTTTCGTTATTGTCGCCGCCGGAAATTCAGGACAGGATACATGGCATTACATCACTACTCCCGCCGATAATACCAAAGTTTTCTCTATAGGCTCGGTAGACGCCTCGGGAGCCTCTTCAGGATTTTCTTCATACGGACCCAATGCTTCAGGGATTATAAAACCTGATGCCAGCGCAAGAGGAACCGATGCTGCCACAGTGTCTAATAACTCCGTCACTTCTGTAAGCGGAACTTCCATAGCCACTCCTATTGCTGCCGGTGGTGTGGCCTGCCTGATCCAGGCTTTCTCAACAATGAACAGAGATCTTATGCGGGAACGATTGAGACAGACGGCTTCCCTCTATCCCGGAAGTACAGATCAGATGGGTTACGGGATCCTTAATTTCGGAAGCTTTTATAATATTACCTTAAATACATCTGAACTGGTAAGAAAAGAAAAGATAGCCATATTCCCAAATCCGGTAAGAAACATCCTGAATGTAGCCTCTGAAAAAGAGGTAATGTCTATGGAAGTCTACGATAATTTGGGACGGCTGATCGCCAGGGTTCGGGAGCAAAAATCTGTAAAAGTGGAAGATTATCCGAAAGGGATCTATTATCTGAAGATCCAGACAAAGGATAAAACGTATTATGAAAAATTTATAAAAGAATAGAAGCAACCAGGCCGGTCATTTTGACCGGCCTGGTTGCTTCTATATTCTGCTGGCTTATTATAATCCGACCTGTCCATAATACCCGTCACTTCGACTAGCGGAACGAAGTGAAGCATAGCGGGAAGTTGTACCACCCAATTCTGAATGGTTCCGCTCTCCTGCTAATCATTCACCCGAAAATGACGTATAACCTTACCTTCGTAAAGAATATCCGCCACTTAGAGTAACGGAACGATCTTAGGCAATAATCCCCTACCGTTCAACAGCCCGGATCAGGCAGAGTTCCTGCTCGCATTGATATTTCCGAAAAGCGAACGGGTCACCAGCTTTTCATATGCCTCTTTGTTTTTGTCTCCTTTCTGGATTTTCATCAGGGCATATTGCTGGATGCTGAGTAGCGGAAGTACTATCTTTTCCCGCATCTTTACCGATTTCCTGGAAAGAGGATCCTCCTCCTGCAACATCTTAAATCCGGTCAGCTCCAGCATGATGTTTTTTGATAAATTGTATTCATCAAAAAGGATTTCCCAGAATGCACCGAATTTAGGATTATTTTTAATGTAATAGGTTAGTGGGAAATATGATTTGTTCATACTCATCATGGAGTTCAGTACCAGGGTTTTAAAGAAATCAGAACCTTTGTAGAGCTCTTTCACTTCCTCAAACCTGCCCTGCTCCTTCATTTGCTGCATGGCAAAACCAAAACCGAAAAATCCGGGAACATTCTGTTTCAGCTGAGACCAGGATCCTACAAACGGGATCGCCCTCAGGTCCTCAAACTTCAGCTCACTGCCATTCCCGCGTTTAGAAGGCCGGCTTCCGATGTTGGTTTTGCCATAATACTCCAGCGTACTCATTTCCTGTAGATACGGAACGAACATCGGATGGGCTTTCAGATCTGAATATTTCTTATAACTGATCTCCGCGAGCTCCATGATCAGCTGTCTTTCTTTTTCAGTGAGATCTTTTTTGAAGCTTTTAAAGACATCATTTTCAATTCCCGCTGTTAAAAGCTGCTCAAAATTGTATTTTGCCTGTTCCTTATTTCCGAAAATACTGGTAATGGTCTGTCCCTGAATGGTCAGCTCAATCTTATGGTTGGCAATGGTTTTTCCCTGAGAAGCATAGAAATCGTGAGTTTTGCCTCCACCTCTGGCCGGCGGGCCTCCTCTCCCGTCGAAAAAGATCACTTTGATGCCATTCTCCTCGGAAAGTCTGGTTAATATTTCTTTGGCTCTGTAGATCTCCCAGTTGGCTTTAAGGTAACCTCCGTCTTTTGTCCCGTCTGAGAAGCCAAGCATTATGGTCTGCTGATTTCCCCTTCTTTCAAGATGTTTCTTATAGACCGGGTTACGGTACAGATCTCTCATCACCCTTTCAGCGCTGGCAAGACCTTCCATTGTTTCAAAAAGAGGAACAATATCCATTCTGATCTCTTCATCTTTATACCCACAGATCTTAAAAAATGCATATACGTTCATCACGTCTTTCACCGCATCGGAATTGGAGATGATATAACGGTTCATTCCCCTTAGTCCATTCAGCTGCTGAATTTCCGTAACCTGTGATACCGTCAGCAAAGTATCTTTTACGATGTCTTCAAAATCATCCGCACTGATCTTGTCTGAAATCTGTATGAGCTTATTGAATTTCTCATCATGATCAGCATCTGTATTTCCATATACCTTCGTAAAAACCTCATCAATCACTTTCTGATGTATCCTGCTGTCCTGGCGGATGTCCAGCGTAGCAAAATGGGTCCCGAAAATTTTCACACGGTCTTTGAAGTTCACCAGGAGATCCAGGAACAGGGAATTATGCTGCTCTATCAGTATCTTTTCGGCTTCATCCGCCCTGTTAAGGATATCTTCCGTAGTTATTTTATGGCCGTCAAAAATAGCGGCATACAGCTCATCATTCAGCTGCTGTAAAATTTCAGATACACCTCTGAAGCTCAGCCTTCTTCTGATAAATTTCAAATGGCTGTAATATGATTTCAAAATTGCGGAATGCAGTTCAGAAGCAACCCTTTTGGTAACCTCAGCGGTCACAAAAGGATTCCCGTCCCTGTCCCCGCCCGGCCAGAAGCCGAGCTGGATAATATCTTCATGCAAATGAAAATGCCCGTTTCCGAATGTTCTCTTTATTTTGGTGAACAGCTCTCCTATGGTATCGTAATACACATATCTCAGATAGGAAATAATGCTCAGCGCTTCATCTACCGGTGTCGGCTTTTCCTTATTGACGAAAGGTGTTTTTCCCAGCTGCTGCAACAGCATATCAATATTGGTTACGGAATCTGTAGCAATGGCACTCCTTAAATCCTGAATGATACGTTGTACCGAGCTTGGATAAAACTGGGTCGGGTGGGCAGTAAACACCACTTTCACCGTAAAATCTTTCAGCTTTTCACGGACCTTCTCAAGTTTATGTTCCTGGAGGGAACGCTCATAAAGGTTCGTTACCGTTCCGTTATCACTTTCGGAATGGAGATTCGGGAAAGCCGCATCTTCGATACTATCGAAGAGCACTACCTGTCTTTCTATATACTGGATGATTTTAAAGAGCAGCTCCAGCTTCTGTTCTTCCGTCTGAAGATCCGTATGGTTTTTAAAGAAGCTTTCAACGATCTCCTCGGGAGTTTTCCCGGCTTCATATCCTAACTTGCTCTCTTCGCCTAAAAACGGAAGCAACATCCCGATATTGGTCATTTTATCATAAGGCAGGCTCATAAACAGTGAGTTGTAGATCTGGTATTTATTCTCTACGATCTGCCTGAATTTTTCTGCGCGTTGGTCGTGTATCATATAACAAATGTAAGGGATTTTTCATTTATTTAAATGTCAAATTAAATGAATTTAATGTCAGAAAAGCTTTTACAGCTACCATATATGGAAGACCGGCACTAACATGCAATTATAAAAAATGGTTATAAATTTGCATTTGTTTGTTAAATGACAGATTATGGGCTACATCAGGGCATATTATGAGCAGATCACTGATCTTCAGGAGTCGGAATGGGAATTTATCGCGCAATACTTTCAAAGAAAAGTATATTCTAAAAATGAGATCATTACCCGCCAGGGTGATGTGGAAAGCTTTTTGTCTTTTATCGAGTCCGGTTTCGTGAGGTTTTATATTCCGGATGACGAATATGGCTTCACGTTCGGCTTCAGTTTCGAGAAAGAATTTACCTGCGCGTATGATTCTTTCCTGACACAAATGCCGTCTGAGTACGAAATGCAGGCGCTAACAGAGACCGTGGTATGGCAGATCTCTTATGCAGACTTACAGAAAGTTTATGCTCATACCCGTGTGGGAAATCATCTGGGAAGGTTTGCCTCAGAGAAACTTTTCCTGGCCAAAAGCAAAAGGGAGCTGGCATTATTGAAATGTACCGCAAAAGAGCGTTATTTAAATTTATTCCGCGAGCAGCCCCAGGTTTTGCAGCGTGTCCCCTTAAAATATATCGCTTCCTATATCGGCGTTACTCCGCAGGCTCTGAGCAGGATCCGCCGGCAAATTAATTAACAAAGGTTCATTGCATATCGCTGACGTTCTTTTGAACTTTGCAATTAAAAAGAACGAAATGAAACTACCTATTTTCGCTTACGGGAGCCCTATCCTGAAACAGCCGTCCCTAAATGTAGACCACAACAGCCCGGAGGTTCAGCAGCTGATCCGTGATCTGTGGGAGACCATGGAAAATGCCAATGGATGCGGATTGTCAGCCTGCCAGGCGGGAAAGGCCCTGAAGATCTTCGTTGCAGACAGCAAAACCACTTATGACCTTCTGGAAGCCGGGGACCGTAAACTTTTTTTTGAAGGGCCGGACCAGGGGATCAAAGAGGTATTCATCAATGCAGAAATAACTCAGTATTCAGAAGAAACCTGGGAAGATCATGAAAGCTGTTTAAGCATCCCGGGACTATCCCAAAAGGTAAAAAGACCCTGGAAAATTACTGTTGCATATCTCAACGGCAGCTTTGAAAAGCAGGTTAAAACATTTGCCGGCATTACCGCCAGAATCATCCAGCATGAATATGATCATACCAACGGAATCCTGTATCTGGATCATCTGAAGCCTCTGACAAAAAAACTAATGGAAACCAGATTAAAAAATATTCTGAAGGGAAAGATCAAGCCGCCATATCCTATGAAGTTTTTGTAGTGCTGCCGCTTATAGCCATTCTGATATTATGGCTACCGGCTTATCCATTAAATAAAAATCCATTATTAATTGCCGGGAACAAAACATATAGTAAATTTACGGAACATTCATCATTATGAAAACTATTTTTGCAGCTTTTATCCTGATCCCCAGTCTGTGGTTATCACAGGCTGCGTCTTCTGATGGTTACAGGAAGATTCCGGAAATTCTGGATAATACGGATTACTTATATCCTTTTATCATTCCTGATAAAAAATATGAATATTGGGCGGCTTTGCGTAAGGATGAAAAGGATCCGCTCTATGAAAGCCAGGCTCCCTTAAGCATGGGAATGACCGACCTGCCTTCTCCTGAACAAGGTTTCTTCCGGAAATGCCCGGCCGGTTGCTTTTCATATATCATCGCCTGCCGGAGTAATCAGCCGGAATATTTTACAAATGAGCAATTGTTAAGAGATTTTATCGGATATGTCGATAATCTTCCCGAAGCCCTGCTTATTGCCAATACCTATGGTTTTTTTTCTGATTCAAAGGACCCGGCGGGAGGATCTTATAAGATAGAAAATGATTTTATCCTGATGTGCCTGGCCAAAGTGAAGGATTGTCCGGAAACCAAAGAGTCTTTCTGGATAAGGATCAACAGGAAAAACGGGCAGCTGGAAAGCCGAAGCAATGGAATTTATCATCAGAGTAACGGAAACTGTACCGGAACCTCGCCTTAATATTGTACTGTAATGATTCTTTGAAATCATTCAATTAATAATTTAAATTTTATTCATTCTTTTTTTGGCAGGCATTCACTAAATTTGGGTAAATAAATTTAGAACAATGCTTAATTTCGAATTTAAAAATCCAACAAAAATACTTTTCGGAAAAGGTGAGATCGTCAAAATTGCCCGGGAAATCCCTGAGGATGCAAAAATATTGCTGGTGTATGGCGGTGGCAGCATCAAAAATAATGGGGTTTACGACCAGGTAAGAAAAGCTCTGGCAGATCATGAATTTTATGAATTTGGCGGGGTTCCTGCCAATCCCGAATATGAGGTACTGATCAATGCGCTGAACTTTATCAAAGAAAAAGATATCACCTATCTTCTGGCTGTAGGTGGCGGATCGGTGATTGACGGTACCAAGTTTCTTTCTGCGGCAGCCCGCTATGAAGGCGAGCCGTGGGAAATCCTGAAAAAGCCCGTAAGGACTTTTGAGGGTGAAGGAATGCCTTTCGGAACCATTCTCACACTGCCGGCAACAGGCTCTGAAATGAACTCAGGATATGTGATCTCAAGAAGAGAGACGAATGAGAAACTGTCTTCCGGTGGTCCCGGACTTTTCCCGCAATTCTCTGTCTTAGACCCGGAAGTGGTACGTTCTATCCCCAAAAACCAGATCGCCAATGGTATCACGGATGCCTATACCCATGTTCTGGAACAGTATATGACGGCGCCTTCTTCAGCAGATCTCCAGGAAAGGATAGCCGAAAGCATCCTGATCAGCCTTCAGGAGACCGCTCCGAAAGTAATGGCTGATGATTTTGATTATGATGCGGCAGGAAATTTTATGTGGTGCTGCACTATGGCGCTGAACGGACTGATCCAGAAAGGGGTGATCACAGACTGGGCCGTTCATGCCATGGGACATGAATTAACTGCATATTACGGAATTGATCATGCCAGAACCCTGGCCATCATCGCCCCGTCCCATTATCGTTACAACTTTGAAGATAAAAAAGGTAAGTTAGCCCAATATGCGGAAAGGGTCTGGAAAATTACAGACGGTACCGTTGAAGAAAAGGCAGAGCTGGGAATAAGGAAGCTGGAAGAGTTTTTCCACAGCCTGCACATTCAGACCAGACTTTCAGACTATGTGGAAGATTATAAAGGTACTGCTGAACGGGTAGAAAAAGCTTTTACAGACAGAAACTGGCTGGGATTGGGTGAATATAAGAAGCTGACTCCACAGGATGCCTATAAAATTGTGGAAATGAGCTATTAGTATTTTTAAAACTTAAGGTTCAGAGTCCTAAGCTTGAGGCCTGATAATCTGATCCACCGGTTCCGGGCTTAGGACATAAACTTTGAACTTAAATTCTTTTATTTACAAACATTCGTTTAAAAAACCTTAAATTCATTATAAATATTTCAAATTTATTTATATTTTAGCATATTCTTAAATTTGTAAAAATGAAAAAACAGTTACTTTTATTTGCCTTTTCAGCGTTGGCACTAACTTCTTGTGATGATGATGATATCAAGGGATATGAATTAGACATGATGAAGGGAGATTGGAAAACCAGTAAAACCGAGGTGATCTCCGGAAAAGACAATAAAACCGTAATTTCTTCTGATACGCCTACCGGATGTAGTGCAAAGAATATAACTTATTTCAGTACAGATTATTCCACATCCTATACTTATTACACCGGAAGTGGCGCAGATTGCCAGATTAATGGGAAATCGGAGGGTACCTATACCTACGATACCGATACTAAAAATCTGAACATTCAGTATACCAATGACAGTGAGAGGAAATATCAGGTAGTGATCCTTACGAATACAGAATTAAGGTTAAAACAATTGTTTGACAATATAGATCAGGACGGAGACCAGGTGATTGATACCACCTATATCTCTTATAAAAGATAAATTCAGACTCCCGAAAAATCGGGAGTTTTTTTTGAACGCAGTGGATTAATTAACTCAATTATTAAAAAATGAAGAAGATATTATCAGTATGCTTGCTGCTCACTTTTGCGCTTTTCTTTTCACAGGAGAAAAAGCCGATGTTCTGGCAAGACATTCAGAATTTTAAAAAAGCTGACCAGGAAACACCCCCGCCGGCAAATGCCATTTTGCTGATCGGAAGCTCATCTTTTACTAAATGGACCGATGTAGCCAGCTATTTCCCGGACAAGACCATTATTAACAGAGGCTTTGGAGGATCAAGGTTAACAGACCTTAATTATTATGCCAATGATCTGCTTTCGCCTTACCAGCCAAAACAAATTATTATTTATTGCGGTGAAAATGATTTTGCTGATAACGATAAGTTAAAAGCAAAAGAGGTTGTAAACAGATTCAAAGCTTTTTACGGTAAAATCCGCGAAAAATTCCCGAATATTGAAGTGGATTATATTTCCATAAAATATTCGCCGAGCAGGGAAAAACTCTGGCCACAGATGAAAGCGGCTAACAAAAAAATTGCGGCTTTCATGAAAAAAGAGCCGAATGCTGAGTTTATTGATATCACGAAAGTAATGCAGGACCCCAACGGAAATGTGAGAAAGGATCTTTTCGTATCAGATATGCTGCATATGACACCGGAAGGTTACAGGCTCTGGACTTCCGTAATGAAACCCTATATGAAGTAACCTATATTTATTACTTCCGGGAATGGAAATCCTTAAATAAACAATTTTTCTGAATAGGATATCAGAGTAAATATGCCGGCTGATAGCCGGCATATTTTATTTCTTTCTTTTTGATTTGGATTTTGCTTTTTGCTGGGCCCTGTTGGCTCCAAACTTTTTAGGGACTTTTCTTTTGTGCGGTCCACCCCAGTTCTCCTTTTTATTCTTATCCTTTTTCTCATGAAATGCTCCTCCACCTTCATTCAACCTGACCTGAGCAGGGTTTTTCATTTTCACTTCCTCTTTTTCAGAAGCGATCTTGTTAGGATTGATCTTCACTTCTGCAGGAAAATCAATAAATTCGAGCTCCTTATCCATCAGCACCTCGATATCAAGAATCAAAGGTTCTTCTTTTTTAGTAACCAGGGTTATCGCTTTACCATCCTTATCTGCCCTGCCTGTTCTTCCGATCCTGTGGATATATTGTTCCGGAACTTCCGGAACTTCGAAATTGATGACATGGGTTATGTTGGAAATATCCAACCCCCTGGCCATAACATCCGTAGTGATCAATCCCCTGATCTCTTCATTCTCAAACTTTTTCATGGCTTTCAGCCTGTAGTTCTGGGATTTATTAGAATGGATCACATCAAACTGCTCAGGAAAAAGCTCATCAATCTTAGTGAACAGTAAGTCTGCATGCTTTTTATTGTTGTTGAAGATTAATACCTTGGACATCTCTTCATCCGTTCTCAACAGGTGCTCAAGCAAATTGATCTTGGTATTGAAATTCTCTACCTTGTAGGCGGTTTGCTCTATTTTTTCAAGAGGGGTTCCCGATTTGGCCAGCGAAATCTCAACAGGACTGGCAAAGTATTCATCCAGCATTTCATCCACAGCTTCAGTCATGGTTGCAGAGAAAAGAATATTCTGTCTCTTCTCCTTCATCATTTCAAAGATATGTGTCAATTGAGGCCTGAAACCCAGGTTAAGCATTTCATCAAATTCATCAATAATGAGCTTCTGGACCTCTTTCAGGGATATCGCGTTGTCAATGGCCAGGTCCATTACCCTTCCCGGAGTGCCCACCAGGATATCACAGCCATTATCAAACAACAACTTCTGGGTATTGATATTTTTCCCTCCGTATACTCCAATGACTCTTGCAGTAATACTTTCGGTTAGCTTTTCAAGTATTTCCGTTACCTGTACTACCAGCTCCCTTGTAGGAACCAGGATCAAAACGGTAGGATTCCCGTTTTTGTTGTATTTCCAGGTTTTAAGTACGGGTAAGAGATAGGCCAGTGTCTTTCCTGTCCCCGTTTGCGCTATTCCCATCACATCCCTTCCGGAAAGGATGGGCTTCAGGCTTTTTTCCTGGATAGGAGTAGGCTCGAATAATTCAAGATCCGCTAAAACATCAAGAATTTTAACCGGCAGGTCAAAATCCGCAAAAGTGAGTTTTTCCATTCTGCAAAGATAGGCATTTAATTATTTAGGGCTGAGGATTTCAAAAGTCATAATTCATCAGCAGTATATCCGGTTCAATCAACCTTTATGGTTCTGCTTGTCACTTTGATATCATCATCTATCCACCGGCTGGCTTTAATGATCACATATCCTTTTCTCAGGGTCCTTTTTGACAGGGAATTTTCCATCCCCACTGCGAGCAGTGTGTGGAGATAGGTCCGTCAGAGGTTTCCATTCATTTTTACGGAAAGTATAAACATAAAAAGGATGCCAGCAGCTTGTACGCCAGTCCGGAAAGAATCCTATTTCATCCCTGCCGTCACCGTTCGGATCTTTCAGATTGTACAATGTGCCGTATTGGCTGGTGAGATCACAAACGGCTTTATGTTTTTATCGCTGAAATAAATGGTTGTTTCGCACTTTCCGTCACATTCATCACTACAGCCGTTTACCTTTGTGTAAGCATATTCTTGTGTTCCGTTTCCGTCATAATCCCCTGAAACTCTTTCTTCTTTTCTGGTTTGCGCGGACAGCAATCAACTGCAAAATATAAATCCGGCCCAGATGCTCATTCTCACCGGTATTTATTTTCTGGTTATTCTCAGCAGAAGTATCAAAACCAGCAATACGGAAAAGGTAAATCCCAATACGGCAACCAAAGACAACTCTCCGATCCTGGGACCTGTTTCTGAAACAAAAACTATGGCCGTGGCAATAATGTTGGCTCCAAGGATCATCGTTATAATCAAGTTGACCACACTTGATTTTATCAGCTGATTGGTTTTTTCAATATTTTTGATCTCACTGGAAACGGTAAATTTATTTTCGTCCAGCTTTTGCAGAACGGAACGCAGTTCTTTAGGGATCTCATCCACATTATCCGTGAAGTTCATCATTCTGTCCATCCCTGTTTTTAAAATATTTTTCGGGCTTATCTTCCTTGCAAATATTTTTTTTGTGTATGGATGAAGGCTCTTAACGATATCCAGATCGGGATTGATATTTCTCCCTACTCCTTCTATCAGACTGATCCCTTTAAATAAAAGATAAAAGTAATCCGGCATGTAAAGACGGTTGTCTTTGAGGATATCTTTCATTTTATTGATGATCACCTGTACGTTGATTTCCTGCAGGGAAGAGCTGTGAACAAAGTTCAGGATATCTTCCACATCATTTTCAAATCTTTTTTCATCGGGAATCTCATAGCTTACCGCCATCTTTTTCAGATATCTTACAATTTTGTGGGGATTTTTGGCAACAAAGCTTACGATCAGGTTTTCAAGAACCTCTTTGTCATTTGGAGGGATCTTCCCTACCGCCCCGAAATCAATGAATACCACCTTACCGTTTTTTTTCACCAGAATATTCCCGGCATGTGGATCTGCATGGAAGAACCCATAGTCCAGGATCTGGGAGACAAATAATCTCAATCCTGCTTCGGATACTTTTACGGGATCGATATGGCTGGCTAAAAGAGCGGCTTTATCGGTTACCTTTATTCCTTCTATGAACTCCATACAAAGTATGTTATTATTGGAGAATTCATGATACACCTTGGGAACATAGGTTTCTTTATTGTTTTTAAAGTTCCTGGCAAACTGCAGGATATTCTCTTTTTCATTAATGAGGGAAACTTCTTCCAGCAGGGATCTTTCAAATGTTGAGATCGCCTGTTTCAGGTTCAATTTCTCCCCTATCTCCGAATAGGAAGACACAAGCTTCTCCAGGTCTTTGATCAGGAGCAGATCGTCTTCAATAACCGTCTGTACATCCGGTTTTTTGATTTTTAAGATCACCTGGCTGCCGTCTGACAGAACCGCCTGGTATACCTGTGCAATGGAAGCCGTTGCCAAAGGCTTTTCCTTGATCTCAAGGAAGTGGTCTTTAACGGAAATATTGAACTCACTTTCGAGTATTTCAGCAACATTCATTTCTATGATATCCACTTTGTCCTGTAGCTTCTGTAATTCCTGGATCAGCTCCGGAGGCAGCAGGTCTTCCCGGTTGCTGAATGTCTGGCCAAGCTTTACAAAGGTAGGCCCCAGCTCTTCCAATGCCAGCCTGATCCTTTCATAAACGGTGCCTTTGGAAATGACCTCTTCAGGGTTTCCGTAAGCTTCTTCCTGTTTATTTCCGCCGTTCATTCTCGCCAGCATGTCTTTGAATCCGTATTTGCTGAGCACGGAAATCAGTCTGGCAGATCTTTTGAGTTTTCTTTGTTGCTTGTCAAACATGTTTACTGTATAATAACTGCAAGTTAATTCAAAAATTATTCCTATTCTCCAATTGTTAACAGAAACGGAATACCATTGTCCCGGTAATGGTTGGATTCTTAATTTATATTTCGGCTTATTATTTTCCTTTTACTTGCGCATTTGAAGAATATTTTTAAAATTAAATAATAAATGAACAAAAAATTTTCTTTAATTATTGATCATTTTTTTTATCTTTAGCATTATTAATACTAATCCATAAAAAATATTTATTATGAAAAATTTGCGTAACAACAAGCTTTCAAGAGAACAGTTAAAAGGAATTAACGGAAGTGGCATCATCATCGGGTGTTCCAATGAATGCTGCCCGACCGACGGAAGACCAAGATGCCCGAAACTGATCTGTCCGGCAGTAGTTTGTCCGGAATATTTATAGTAGTAAAATATACCTGCTTGCTCAGACCATATAGATCCGAAGAATCAGTCTTCGGATCTTTTTTAGGGGATCAGTGAAGAATATAAAGCATAAAATATTTTTACTGTTTAAGATATGTTTCATACAGGTCTTTCCTCCTGTCTTTCATCACCTGGACGGAGCCGTTATGGTGAAGGTCTTTCAACAGGTTCAAATCCACATCTACAATCAGGGTCATTTCGGTATTGGGTGTGGCTTCTCCTTTTACGGCATTTGAGGGAAAAGCAAAATCTGAAGGGGTGAATACTGCGGCCTGCCCAAACTGGATATCCATATTGTTTACACCGGGTAAGTTTCCTACACAGCCGGCTATGGCTACATAACATTCATTTTCTATCGCTCTGGCAGCTGCACAATGTCTTACCCTTATGTATGCATTCTGCGTATCGGTAAGGTAGGGAACAAAGAGGATTTTCATACCCTGATCTGCCAGGATCCTTGGAAGCTCAGGAAATTCCACATCGTAGCAGATAACAAGTCCTATTTTACCGCAGTCAGTATCGAATACCCTGATCTCATTTCCGCCTTTCATACCATAGTATTTTCTTTCATTAGGGGTAATGTGGATCTTACGGTATTCATCTGTACGGCCATCCCGATGGAGAAGATAGCTTACGTTATACAGGTCATTATTTTCAAAAACCGGCATGCTCCCGGAAATAATGTTGACATTATAGCTGATGGCCAGTTCTGAGATCCTAGTTTTGATCTCATCCGTCATTTTAGACAATTCGATCATGCTATCCCTCTCGGAAAGGTTATTAAACGGAGCAAGCAACGGGGTATTAAAAAGCTCGGGGAAAAGCACAAAGTCCGATTTATAGTCTCCCATCACATTTACGAAGAACTCTACCTGTTCGTAGAACTCATCGATATTTTTAAACTGCCTCATCTGCCATTGTACCAGACCAAGCCGTATAATACTGTCCTGCATTGTGTTCGGCCTTTTACTGTAATAGATATTATTCCATTGGAGCAGAACAGCATTTTCCCTGGAGGATTCATCTTCCGGAAGGTATTTTTTCAAGACCTTGATAGGTAAAAAGTTATTGGACAGCTGGAAAGACAGAACGGGATCGTAAATTTCCTTATCTCTTACTTTCCTGATATATTCTCTGGGCGAAAGCTCATGGCTGTATTTATGGTAATCCGGTATTCTTCCTCCCAGAATGATAGACCTGAGGTTTAGCCGTTCGCACAGCTCTTTCCTTGCGTCATATAATCTTCTTCCCAATCTCAGCTCACGATATTCCGGATCCACAAAGATCTCAATTCCATACAAAACGTTTCCACTGGATGTGTGGGTATTAAAAGTATAGTTTCCCGTAATATCACTGTAGGTATGATCATCTCCGAATTCATCATAGTTGACTATAATGGAAAGGGCTACAGCGGCCAGTTTGCCATCCACAGTGATGCAGATCTGCCCCTGGGGAAATATTCTGGTGAGTTTTTCAATACTTTTTTTAGACCATACATATTCAGACATTTTCGGGTAGGCCCGCCTCATGGTTTCCACTAATTCTTCATAATCCTGAACAGTCAGGTTTCTCGTTTCTATTTGCATCTGATGTAAATTTTAATAAAGTTACTAAAAATCTACTTATTGCTTCCTGGCGATTATCCTGTCTTATCAGCATCTTCAGATTATTCAAAAAAAACCTCCCTTACGGGAGGCAAAAACACAAATGATGAAAAAAAAATTATTTCGGATTGAATTTCAATTACAAAATTAACATGCAAAAAGCAGGTTTCCTATGAGCCAAATCATAAATGTAATTTTTTTTTGATTTGTACTTATTAGGATTATTCCCACTCAATTGTTGCAGGTGGTTTGCTTGAAATGTCATAAGCTACCCTGTTGATTCCTCTCACCTCATTGATGATCCTGTTTGAAACTGTTTCAAGAAATTCGTAAGGAAGCTTGCTCCAGGTTGCCGTCATGAAATCAATAGTGTTGGCTGAACGTACTACTGCTGTGTATTCATATGTTCTTTCGTCTCCCATTACTCCTACAGATTTTACCGGAAGCAGTACTACAAAGGCCTGAGATACTTTTTCGTACAGATCATTTTTATAGAGTTCCTCAATGAAAATATCATCTGCTTCCTGCAGGATCCTTACTTTTTCGGCATCTACGGCTCCCAATACCCTGATGCCAAGGCCAGGTCCCGGGAAAGGATGTCTGTAAACCAAATGGTGCGGAATGCCCAGTTCTTCGCCTACTTTCCTGACCTCATCCTTAAACAGTTCTCTTAAAGGTTCCAATAGTTCAAAGTCCATATCTTCCGGCAACCCGCCAACATTGTGGTGAGACTTGATCACAGCTGAAGGCCCGTTTACGGACTGGCTTTCTATAACGTCCGGATAGATGGTACCCTGCGCCAAGAATTTTGCGCCTTCAATCTTATGTGATTCTTCATCAAAAACATGAATGAACTCGTTCCCGATGATTTTTCTCTTCTGTTCCGGATCATCTACTCCGGCCAGCTTTGAAAGGAATCTTTTTGAGGCATCCACAAGCTTGATATTCATGTGAAAATGTTCTCCGTAATTTTCCATGACTTTCTGAGCCTCATTTTTTCTCAATAAACCTGTATCAACAAAAATACAGGTCAGCTGATCTCCAATGGCCTTATGGATCAAAACAGCTGCCACAGAGGAATCTACTCCGCCTGAAAGTCCCAGAATTACTTTTTGGTCACCTACTTTCTCACGGATCTCGGCAACCGTTTTTTCAATATAGTTGGTCAGCTTCCAGTTTTTTTCCGCATTACAGATGTCAAAAACGAAATTTTCGAGTATCTTGCCGCCTTCTTCGGTATGGGAAACTTCCGGATGAAACTGGACACAATAGATTTTTCTCTCAGGATTGGAAATAGAGGCCATGACCCCGGATGTTGCATTAAGTTCAAAACCCGGTGGCAGCATTCCAACCTCATCAAAATGACTCATCCAGACAACAGAGTTTTGGGCAACTCCTTTTAACAATTCGTTTTCCTTTACAATTTCCAGATGGGCTTTCCCATATTCTCCTTTTACTCCTTTGTGAACTTTTCCTCCCAGCAGATGTGCCGTAAGCTGCATTCCGTAGCAAATCCCCAGAACAGGAATCCCTTGTTCATACAACTCTTTTTTTACTAAATGGGCGTTCTCCGCATTTACAGAACTTGGCCCTCCTGAAAGGATGATTCCCTTAGGCTGTTTTTCTAAAATATCCTGTATAGATGTATTGTAAGGCAAGATTTCGGAATAGACTCCCATTTCACGGATTCTCCTTCCGATAAGCTGGTTATATTGGGATCCGAAATCTAATATGATAATACCGTTATTCATTTTGAAGTTATAAGTTATAAATTATGAGTTATGAGTTATGAGTTGAATATATTCAATAAGGGTTGAAGAATGTAAAGTACTGACAGTAAAGGTCTCTGACTTTACAGCTTCTGATTAAAGGTTTTACAAAAAAAGACTTGGAAGCTTTCCAAATCTTTTTTCATGATTTTTTTATTAGAATTTTCCAATATCTTCTCTGTAGAAGCTATAATCAAAGTGAACATGGCTTGCATCTTCGTAGATCTTCTTGCGAGCTTCTTCGTAGGTAGCCCCTTTAGCAATGATGTTGAGTACCCTGCCTCCGTTAGATACCACTTTATCTCCTTTTCTGATCGCTCCCGCATATAGCAGCTGGCTATTTTTCACTTTGTCTTCGCCTACGATTTCAAAACCGGTTTCAATATTTCTCGGATATCCTCCTGAGCACATCACAAGACAAACGGCTTTTTCATCTTTAAATTTAAGCTCGATATCCTTACCGTTCATACAATCGTTGATTACATCCAGAAGGTTGTTTTCCATAAGGGCCATAAGAACCTGGGTTTCAGGGTCTCCGAATCTCATATTATATTCAAGAAGATAGGTTCCTTTTTTGGTTACCATCAATCCGAAGAAGATAATTCCTTTAAAGCTGAATCCTTCTGCCTTAAGGCCTTTAATGGTAGGCTCCAGTATATTCTGTTCAAAGTCAGCATAGTGTTCCTTTGTAAATTCAGGACTTGGCGCCACAGATCCCATCCCGCCTGTATTTGGACCTTTATCGCCATCTCCTGCCTTTTTATAATCTTTTACAGGGATGCAAGGGAAAAGTTTATCTCCGTTTGAGAAAGCGATAATCGATGCTTCGAAGCCTTGTAAATATTCTTCGATCACTAAGCGGATCCCAGCGTCTCCATAAATTCTGCGGATCATGAAATCATGGATGGTAGCTTCTGCCTCTTCCAGCGTATCGCAGATAACAACTCCTTTTCCGCCTGCCAGGCCGCTTGCCTTGATCACCAAAGGATATTCCTGTGTCTGAACATATTCTTTAGCTTCATTATATGAATCAAACACTACAGCCTTTGCTGTCTTGATATCATAGGTTTGCATGAATTTTTTAGAGAAAGCCTTACTTCCTTCCAGGCTGGCTACTTTTTGATCCGGTCCGAAAACTTTAAGATCATGTTTTTTGAACTCATCCTTCAAGCCGGCTACAAGCGGTGCTTCAGGGCCTACGATCGTTAAATCTATTTTTTCTTTAATGGCAAAATCTCTAAGTTCTTTAATTTCTGATAAATGAACATTTTTCCCAATTACATCGGTAGTTGCGTTCCCGTTAGCAAAAAACATTTTAGTAACTCTGGAGTCTGTATGAAGTTTTGCTGCCAAAGCAGATTCTCTACCACCTTCACCTATGATTAATATTCTCATACTTTATTTAATTAACTAGTCTATAATTTACAAATATATAATTTTGAATGCTATAAATACAATCTCAAAATTAATTTTAATGCCATTTTAATTTAGTGTAAAAAATGTCTGATACCGGTAAACAGCATAGGAATACCGTGCTCATTTGCCGCATCGATGCTATCCTGATCTTTTACACTTCCACCCGGCTGAATGATGGCTTTAATACCTTCCTGAGCGCAGAAATCTACCACATCCCTGAATGGGAAAAAAGCATCAGAGGCCAGAACAAGATCTCCCGAGAATTTTTCTTTTGCTCTTTCAATCGCCTGCTGGGTAGCCCAGATCCTGTTCACCTGTCCACCGCCTATTCCGAAAGCCTGGATCCCGTTGGAAACCACAATAGCATTTGATTTAACGTATTTCACTACTCTCTGGGAGAAGAGTAAAGCTTTTTTCTGCTCTTCCGTAGGCTGAACTTCCGTAACCACTTTGATATCGTTCGAGAAAATGCTGTCGTTATCCTGAACCAGAATCCCTCCGTCGATCTTCACCCAGGTTTGTTTATCAGAAACAGGGTTTACAATTTTTATGATTCTCAGGTTTTTCTTTTTCCTCAGAATTTCAACCGCTTCTTCATCAAATTCCGGAGCCATCACAATTTCGAGGAATGTCTTATTCAGTTCTTCGGCTGTGGCAGCGTCAATTTTATAGTTCATGGCAACAATTCCCCCAAAAATGGAAACCGGATCACATTCAAATGTCTTCTGGTATGTCTCCAGGGCCGAAGTTCCGATGGCTACTCCACAAGGTGTGGAATGTTTTACTGCACAGCATGCCATTTCTTCCCTGAACTCATTAACAACTTTCCAACAAAGGTCCATATCACGGAGATTATTGAAGGACAGCTCTTTACCGCCAAGCTGCTCGAAATCTTTCATAGCACCGTTTTCAAAAGTAGAGACATAGTAAGCTGCCGTCTGATGAGGGTTTTCACCATATCTCAGATCCGAAACCTTTTTATAGGATGCATTTAAATAGGCCGGATATTCTTCATCCAAAAGCATTTTTGAGATAGCCGCATCATAAGCAGAAGTGAGATTAAATACTTTTCCGGCCAGCTTTTTACGGGTCTCGATAAAGGTATCACCGTTTTGCTCCATTTCAAGCTTCACCGTTGCATAATCCTCCACATCGGTAATTACCGTAACGGAATCAAAGTTTTTAGCCGCCGAACGAAGCATGGAAGGGCCTCCGATATCAATAAACTCTACCTTTTCGTGTAAGGAAATGTCTTTGTTCACATTTTCAAAGAAAGGATAAAGGTTTACGATCACCATGTCAATCAGACCAATCCCGTGTTCCTGAACCGTTTTCATGTGCTCTTCATTTGAACGAACGGCTAAAAGCCCGCCATGCACCTTCGGGTGCAATGTTTTTACTCTGCCGTCCAGCATTTCAGGGAAATTGGTAACCTCGTCAATCTGAATTGGATTTAAACCAGCATCTTTCAAATGTTTGAAAGTTCCTCCCGTGGAAATCAGCTCATAATCCTGGGCTTCCAAAAACTTTGCGAATTCTATTAACCCGCTTTTGTCAGAAACACTGATTAAAACTCGTTTTTTGCTCATTTTTCTTTCAATTTTTTACTTTTTACAGCCATTCCAAACTGTATTCCGGTCTTTCACCCCCGGTCTTACTTTTATATTATTTAGATTTCTTCAATTTTCAAGATCTTCACCTGCATTTTGTTCTCAAGACTCCAATGACAATACTTCAGGATTGGCAATATTAACAGGGTTGCCATTGATAAATTCCACAATGTTCTCAAAAGCCTTCCCAAAATAAAGCTCATAGCCGTTCTTTTCCACATATCCTAAATGTGGGGTGCATATCACATTCGGCATTCTGAGAAGTTCATAATTTTTGTCATAAACAGGTTCCTCCTCATAGACATCCAAGGCTGCAAACCCCGGTGTTCCCGCTTTTAAGGCATTGATAAGGGCTCCTTTTTCCAGCAGTTCTGCTCTTGCTGTATTGATGAGTGTTGCCGTAGGCTTCATCAATCGCAGATCGGCTTCCTTCACAATACCCCGGGTGGCTTCATTCAGGCGAAGGTGTAAAGTGACAATATCCGCATTCCTAAAAAAGTACTCCCTGCTTACCGCTTTTTCAAAGCCATCATTTACCGCCGCATCTCTCGAGCTTTCACTTCCCCAAACCAAAACATTGGCGCCAAAAGCCCTGGCATACTGAGCTATTTTCTTTCCTATTTTACCATATCCCCAAATTCCTATCGTCTTACCATTAATGGTCTCCCCGATATTGGCCTGCCATTTCCCTTGCCTCATAGCTTCCATGGCCTGGGGGATCTGACGAACCGTGTTCATTATCAGGGCCCAGGTAAGCTCTGCCGGCGCAACCGGAGAACCTGTTCCTTCAGCTACTGCAACTTTATATTTTGTACAATCTGACAGGTTCAGATGATTTGATATTTTTCCGGTCTGGCTGATCAGCTTTAAGTTAGGCAATTCAGAAAGCAGTTTTTCGTTGATTTCTGTTCTTTCCCTTGTCAGTACCAGAATATCCGCATCTTTTATTTTTTCCGCTAAAACATGCGGATCTTTATAGGTTTCATGAAAGATCACCACATTCCTGTCCTTTATCATGTCAAAACATTTCAGCTCCCTGATTATGTTCTGATAGTCGTCCAGGATTGCAATTGTAGCGCCCTCTTTCATATTTCTTTATTTGTTTCCGTTCAAAACCCTGTCAATAGCTTTCGGAAAAATCTCATATTCCACCTCATGTATCCTTTGAGCCAGGGTTTCAGGAGTTTCATTTTCATGTAATAAAAATGACTGTTGAAGGATAGTCACGCCTTCGTCAATCCCTACGGTGACAAAGTGTACCGTTGCGCCGCTTTCTTTTTCCCCGGCTTCAATAACGGCTTTATGAACATTCATCCCCCACATTCCTTTTCCTCCGAATTTGGGAAGCAGTGCAGGATGTATATTGATGATCTTACCGCTCCATTTTTCACAAAACTCAGGTTTGAGGATTGACAGGAATCCGGCCAATACAATCAGATCAGTATTTTCAGGGATGGTTTTGCTCAATTCACTGCTGAAGTTCTTACCTCTGGGAATGAGTATATTTTCTATATGATGTTTTTTTGCCCTTTCAAGCCCGTAGCATTCTCTGTCCGCAACTACAAGCGATACTTTTGCATCCCTGATCTCACCATTGTCAACCGCATCTAAAATCCTCTGGAGGTTGGTACCCGAACCCGAAACAAGCACAACGATATTTTTCATTGATTCAGATGACTGGATCTCAGAGCCAGATTGATGTAATCTGCATCTAAAATCCGGTGTCTTTTAAAATTTCAAATTAATTTTTTCGTCCCCTTTTGTAATTTCTCCGATCTCGTAGGCATCATCCAGAAGGTGCAACACTTTTTCTGCATGTTCCGCGGCCACTACCACTACCATGCCTACTCCCATATTGAAGGTCCCGAACATTTCCTCACGGGCCACTCCTCCTCTTTTTTCCAGTTCAAGCATAATACCCGGTATCTGGATCTTTGAAGCATCGATGGAGGCACATAACCCGTCCGGAATGATTCTCGGAACGTTTTCGTAAAGCCCTCCGCCGGTGATGTGGGCAATGCCACAAACCTTTACTTCTTCCAGGACTTTATGGATATCTTTATAATACAATCTTGTAGGAACCAGAAGGGTTTCATATAAAGGCTTCCCTTCAAATTCTTCTTCAAAATCAGGGAATATTTTTCTTACCAGAGAAAACCCGTTTGAATGAAATCCTGAGCTTGGCAATGCAATAATCTTATTCCCTGCCCTGATCGCCGAGCCGTCAATGATCTGGTCTTTTTCTACAATTCCTACACAGAATCCCGCCACATCATAATCCCCCGGCTGGTACATTCCCGGCATTTCAGCAGTTTCACCGCCGATCAGTGCACAGTTATTATCTTTACAGGCTTCTACCATCCCCAGGACAATTTCGGCTGCTATTTCAGAATCCAGCTTTCCGCAGGCCAGATAATCTAAAAAGAACAACGGCTTTGCTCCGTGGCAAAGAATATCATTGGCACACATGGCAAAACAATCGATACCGATAGAGCCGTACTTTTTAGTATCCAAAGCTACTTTCAGCTTGGTTCCTACGCCATCCGTACCTGAAACCAGAACAGGATTCTTATAGCCACCGATTTCATAGAAAGCCCCAAAGCTTCCCAAATGGTTCAGCACATTGGAATTGTGGGTTTCGCCAACTGCCTTTTTGATCTTGTCAACGGTTTTATATCCTTCTTCTTTGTCTACTCCTGCAGATTTGTAAGTGTTGCTCATTTTTAAATTAGATTTTTAGATGCTAAATTTCAGATTCCAGATCATTTAAATCTCCTTATCTGACACCTGATATCTCTATCGTTTTATATTACTTTTTTACCAATTCAGAAAACAAAAAAGCCGACAATCTTGGTAGATTATCGGCCGTTAATTTATCGTAGAATTTCAGAGTCCACAATTTTCCCTTTCTTTGGAAAATATAGCTTATGGGAGGTCTGAATTTTCATTTTTTTCTTTTTGCAAAAATAGTAATTTTAAATTAATATTCAAATTCTATTTTTCAAGGATCGTTTCAATGGCAGAGATCTTCCTGATTTTTTCTCTTAACTCATTGTCTTTCTCCTCATTAGATATTTTCTGAGCAGTTTTATCGAAGTTATCATTGAAGAAAGGGAGTGAATAGGTTTCTATGATATTTCCTCCGTGAAAAGGAAAGCGTTTTGAAGCAGCCTCCAAAACTCCTGCCCCGCCTCTTGCTCCTGGTGCCGCAGACATCAGCAACATCGGAACTTCATTCCATACTGTTCTGTCTTTTATTCTTGAAACCCAGTCGAACACATTTTTAAACGCCGTAGAGTACGTCCCGTTATGTTCTGGTAAGGAAACCAGCAACAGGTCCGCAGCATCTATTTTGGCTGCAAAATCCCTGGCTTCCTGAGGAACACCACCTGCAAGCTCTCTTTCGTGTTTATAGATCGGCATTTCGAAAGGGTTCAGATCCACCACTTCTACTTCTGCATTTTCAAACAATGTTGAGGCATAAGCAACCAGCTGCTTATTTATTGAAACTTCGGAATTACTTCCTGCTATTGCTAAAACTTTCATTATATTTTTTAAAATTTAAAGTGTACAAATTTATTTTATTTATTTAAGATAATCAGGCAGCTCCATGGGTACCTCCATCAATAAAACTTCGGTGTCTTCTACCGCTTCGATATTCAAGCTTTGTGTATCCCAGATCCCTAACCCGTCTCTCTCATTGAGGATTCGGTCCCCGATTCTGGCGCTTCCCTTCAGTACGAAAGCATAAACACCATTTCCTTTTTTATTCAGCGTATAGTTTTTGCCGTTCCCTTTGGTAAAGTTGGCCAGATTAAACCATGCATCCTGATGGATCCAGACCCCTTCATCATTTTTATCCGGGGACAGGATTTGCTGGAACCCATTAATCTTTTCACCTTCTTTGATGCTTTTCTGATCATATCTCGGTGTAAGTCCCAATGTTCTCGGGAAAATCCAGATCTGCAGGAATTTTACCGGTACATCTTTATTTTTGTTGTATTCGCTGTGCATTATCCCTGTTCCCGCGCTCATCACCTGGATTTCTCCTTTTTTGATCACCGCTGTGGTTCCCATGGAATCCTTATGCTCCAGGTCGCCTTCCAGAGGAATTGAAATGATCTCCATATCCCGGTGCGGGTGTGTACCGAAGCCCATACCCTGGGATACGGTATCGTCATTCAAAACTCTTAACACTCCGAAATGTGTCCTTTCAGGATTCTGATAATTGGCAAAGCTAAATGTGTGATAGCTGTTTAACCAGCCATGGTTGGCATGGCCTCTTGAATCCGCTTTATGGTATACTGTTTTCATATCTCTTTATTTTATGATACAAATTTACGGCATGTATACCACTGAATTATTGACGTAGGATAAGAAAGAACCGGGTAAGGCTCAGAAGCTTAAAGGCAACATCAGCCCTCTTTTTTTTCTGCAGGCACAGATGTCCCGAAGATATGCTTCCTGTGATTTTCTCCCCAATCCTTTAATGATTCTACCACATTCGTCAGTGTCTGGGTATGTTCTGTAGGGAAATATTCAATGGTGACAGGATAAGTATCCCTTACAACTCTTTCAACCAGACCGTTTTGCTCCAGCTCTTTCAATTCTTTGGCCAGAACTTTCGATGTAAGTTTGGGTATGCTTCTTTCAATCTCTGTAAAGCGTCTGTTGCCCGCATTCAGCGAAACAATGATCAGCAGCTTCCATTTACCGCTGATAACATCCAGTGTATCCCGGACAGGCTTTAAAATCTGCATACATTCTTTATGATCATGTTTTTTTTCCATACCACTTTCCTTTAGGTAACCACTATACTTTTGAAAGTAAATTTACAATAATTTTGTCATCAATAAAAATAAAAAACAAATAAAAACAAAATGACAAGTATTTTAAATATCAGAACAAGCATCAATGGCGAAAATTCCGCGAGCAACAAACTTTCTGAGGTAGTAATTAATCAATTATTGGAAAAAGATCCTGACGCCAAAGTTGTCATCCGTGATTTGGCATCAAATCCGATCCCGCATTTGGAGATCCATCATTTCACGGCTTTCGGGATTGCTGATGAAGAAAAAAACGACGCGCAGAGAGAAGCTTCAAGGTATTCGGATGAGGCGTTAAAAGAAGTACAGGAAGCTGATATCATCGTGATCGGGGTACCCTTTTATAATTTCAGTTTCCCGTCTACTTTAAAATCCTGGATTGACCATATTGCCGTTGCGGGAAAAACATTCTCTTATGCAGACGGAACTCCAAAAGGCCTGTTGCAAAACAAGAAGGTGTATCTTAATTTTGCTATCGGCGGGGTTTATGAAAATAAGGAAATTATTGATAATACCGAGTTTTATCTGAGAGCTTTGTTAGGTTTTATCGGTATTACCGATGTTGAAGTTTTCAGAAGCGAAGGCATGGCCATTCCGCCAATGAGGGAGGAAAATCTTTCTAAAACCTTATCTGAAATCGAAGCATACAGTTTCTAAGATCAGATCTTTTCTGTTTTATATCACTTTGAGAGCGGACTTTACCAGTCCGCTTTTGTATTAATGTAAATACAGCATAATAATGAAGGCCGGAAAATAAAATTTGGTAGTGCAAAAAAGAGGATCGCAGGATACAAGCATAATCAGAAAAAACGCTTTCCTTAAAATAAAAAAGCCATCCGGAGTGGATGGCCTTATAATGATGAATGCATCAGAAATGTACCTGCTGAATTTCTTCTTCGATCTCTTTTGGTGTTTCGTGTTCCGATCTGATAAAAATCATTGTAATAACAGCTCCCAAAAGCATACATATCCCGCCGACGACAATATAATCTATGGCCAGATTTCTGAAGAAGCCGCTTACAATAGGACCTCCGAAAAGCCCGTTAATGATCTGGGGAATTACAATAAAGAAATTGAAAATCCCCATATACACCCCCATTTTTTTTAGCGGAATCACTTCGATCAGCATTGCATAAGGCATGGCCAGGATACTCGCCCAGGCAAATCCCAATCCTATCATTGATATCCACAGGAGGTTTTTATCTTTGATGAAATACATTGAAATAAGGCTTAAACCTCCGCATAACAAAGCTAATGCATGGGTCTGTTTTTTACCGATCAGCTTGGCTATAGGGGTCAGGAGAAAAGCAAACGGAATCGCCCAGAGATTGTACATTCCGAAGAGCTTACCTGTCAGATCCCCTGCATCGTTAAAGGCCTTGGAATGGGTATCTTCCGGTGAAAGTCCGAAATGGTGGGTAGCCAATGCACTGGTTGTAAACACCCACATGGTAAACAACGCAAACCAGGAAAAAAACTGTACGGCTCCCAATCTTTTCATCTGACCGGGTATGTTTGCAAAATCTTTGAAAATATCACTGAATCTCGAAGGTTCTTCAGCTATTTCTTTTCCGTCTTCAAATTTTGCAAATTCTTCCGGGGAATATTCTTTAGTGGTAATAATGGTGTAAAGTATGGTAAGCAGGAGCAATGCAGCTCCTACATAAAAAGAATAAATCACATTATCCGCTACAAATCCTTCCGGAGCGACATTGGAAATCCCTAAGCCGGTCAGCCAGTCAGGCATATACGATCCAATTACCGCGCCTATACCAATGAGTATAGTCTGAACGGAAAAACCGATTGTTCCCTGATGTTTCGGAAGCATATCTCCTACCAGAGCACGAAAGGGCTCCATGGCAACGTTGATGGAAGCATCCATCATAGCCAGGAATATCACAGCCAGCAGCAATACATTTGCGGCGATCATTCGGGTTACGGAAGCCGCATTGGGAAGCATAACCAGACCTATTGCACACAAGACAGCACCAATCAGGAAATATGGCTTCCTTCTTCCCAGCGGGCTCCATGTATTGTCACCCATATGCCCGATGATTGGCTGAACGATAAGCCCGGTAACAGGTGCAACCAGCCAGAACCAGGAAAGTTCATGCACATCCGCCCCCAGATTGGCCAGAATCCTGCTTGCATTTCCGTTCTGCAATCCAAAGGCCATCTGAATCCCCAGAAATCCCATGCTCATATTGATGATCCTGGCTATGGAAAGATCTGGTTTTAGTTTTTTTGAAAGTGAAATATTAGCATTCGTATTCATCATTCTGCTTTTAGCTGTTGTATTAATTTGTCTTCAATAGCTGCTTTTTCAGGGACCACTTTATCCGTCACCTCATTCGGAATGGTCATTGAAAGTACATACTGCCTGATCTTCCACTCTCCTTTAATGTTTTCCAGAACACCCGAACCCCGGCAGATCTTCATCTGGGTATCCAGCAGCTCATCGAACCAGGCTAATTTGGCATCTTTACTGAAATAAAGATTCCTTTTCAGGGATTTAAAATTCCAGGTCCTTTTCTTGTCAAAATAGGGTTTAGCCCAGATCATAAATTCTTTTTTATTCCAGACTTCCGTGGCATCAGTTCCTATAAACACGGATTCATCGGCAAAATGATTGAAATATGCATTGAAATCTGCTTTCGCCGCCGCTTCATTAAAGCTGTCAAGCACCATGCTGATCTCTTTCTTCTCTTTTTCATACGTGGTATCTTTCACCTGGGCACAGGCTCCGTAACCATTAAATACAACGAATAAAAAGGTATAGATAATTGTAATTTTTTTCATATTTAACAAATAAGCTTTTATTTCTGTAGTTCAATGATCATTGAAGTTTTTGCCGGCACATCCAAACTGTTTTGCAAAGAGACCGCCGTTCCCGAAATAATATTCTTTCCCTTCGTCAAGCCGTTAAGGGATTCTGCAAAACGCTTTAAATCCAATGTTTCCGATTTCTCACTATTATTCAGGACAACCATCACACTTTCCTTATCATTATATCTGAAATATACGAATACATTATTCTGCGGAAGGTAATTTTTGGTTTTGCCGGTATGGATCACCTCTTTGCCTTTTCTCCAGGTCAGGAGCTTTCTGGTAAACTCATAAAATTCCTTCTGTTCCGGGGTCTGTTCTGACGGGTTGAAGGCATTTTGACGATCAGTTTTCCAGCCTCCCGGAAAATCCCTCCGGATATCTGCATCCCCGCCCTTGTTCTTGTCACCCCTCATCCCGATCTCTGAGCCATAATAGACCTGTGGAATCCCACGAACAGTGGAGATAAGGGTTAAAGCCATTTTATATGCTCCGGGATCATCATTAAAAATCTCATTCCATCTTTCCGTATCATGATTTTCAAAGAAAACAAGGATATTATTCACATCCGGGTAAAGAAAATCGCTGCTGAAGACATCATAAAGTTTTACCATCCCGGTATCCCAGCCGTCTTTTTCCTTCAGAGCTTTAGGGAGATTTCCATACAGCATAAAATCCATCACGGAAGGCAGGTAGGAGTTATAGTTTGCGGCTTCTCCGGTTTTGGAGTTCTTCTGCCATGCCGAGATCTGGCCTGCTGTATTCAGCCATGTCTCTCCTACAATGTTGAATTTAGGGTATTCATCCGTAATGGCTTTGGCCCATTTAGCCATGGCTTCTTTATCATTATAGGGGTAGGTATCTACCCGGAATCCGCCCAAACCGGCATATTCAATCCACCAGATGGCATTTTGAGTTAAATATTTCAGAACCAGAGGATTTTTCTGGTTTATATCCGGCATTGTGGTATCAAACCAACCGTCAAGGGCATATTTCTTATCAATTTCTGAAGCATTGGGATCGAACTGGGTGGTTGTTTTATAGTTGGAACGTTTGAAGCCATTGTCCCCGTCGTTGAACCAGTGGATCCAATCTTTCGTCGGTAAATCTTTGATCATCCAGTGTGAAACTCCCCAATGGTTGGTCACATAATCCATCACGAGCTTCATATTTCTTTTGTTCAGCTCGTGAGACAGCTCACGGTACTCTTCATTGGTTCCGTAGCGGGCATCAATTTTATAGAGGTCTGTCTGTGCATATCCGTGGTATGAATATACTTTTTCATTGTCCTCATTTACGGGAGTCAGCCAAACTGCTGTTGCTCCCAGGTTTTGAATATAGTCAAGATGATTGATAATACCGCGCAGATCACCACCATGCCTTCCATTAGGGAGACTTCTGTCTGCTTTCTCGATTAAAGCCGGGCTCGAATCATTTTTCTCATCGCCATTGGCAAAGCGGTCAGGCATGATCAGGTACATCACGTCTTTCGAAGTATAAGATTCACGTTCTGCGGAACCTGGTTCTCTCTGCTTCAGCTCATAGGTATAGGATCCCAAGGTCTTCTTACCGTTCTTAATCCTGATCTGAAACTTAGGAACACTAATTTCATTGGTATTAACCGTAACAAAGATATAGTTTGGGTTTTCAACTTTCTGAATGTCTTTTATTCGGACTCCATCTGAAAGTTCAATCTCATTGCTGGCTATATTCTTTCCGTATACTAAAATCTGAAGTTCAGGATTTTTCATTCCTTTCCACCAAAAAGCCGGTTCTATCCTCTCCAGGGTTTTTATCTGGGAAAAAGCGATAGAGGCTGCCGAAAGAGCAATTACTGCATATAGTTTTTTCATCTTGAATCTGATTAAAAAACCTTACAGATCGTTTACCTGTAAGGTTTTGTATAGTTAGTATTAAAATTAATTTACCGGTTTGATAGAGATCGCAAAGCCTCCGCTTCTGGCCATCTTAAATTTAATTTTCG
>NZ_JBGCUR010000011.1:0-93042 GCF_041361455.1 Chryseobacterium gossypii
GAAAGGTATTTCTCAGGACAGAACCATGACTTTCTCTCGGCAGCGGTAGCCACCCAGGAAGGAGGACTCCTGCTGGCAGGAACTTCCTTTTCAGGAAAGGGACTGGATAAAAAGGTAGATGAAATTTCAGGAATTGCCGGATTAGGCTGGTCATTATCCATTCCTAACAGCATTTCAGTGGAAATGCATGGCAAAAATGACCTTACGGCTATAAAAGCAAAAAAAGCAAGTATAAAGGCCATTGCGGAGGCTATTCTTCCTAAATATATGGCACATAAAACCCAGAGTATAATTCCTGGAATTGAAAATATTACGGAACCTAAAAATCCTGTCACATAATCTTTTTCTTTTGAAATTTTTACTTTTTCAATTTCGTAAAATTTATTAGTTTTTTCATGGAAGCAATTGTCACAAAGTAATATTCCATTATCATTTGAATTATAATAGTTTATTCTTTGATCGTTCCCACAATTATGACATTTGTTTTGCTGCGGTATATTGAGTTTCTTGAAAAGGCCAACCAAAAGAATAAACAGTCTTAAGCCTGGTGTAAATAAAGGTTTCTGCAAACCGGAAGAAAATACTTGTATCTCCAATTTCAAAACTTTTAAATTTTAACCTCCTTTTATTGGTAGCCAGTTCTGCTTTGATCTGCAGCTTTTGTTCTTCTATAAGGTTGTCTGTGGTCACAGATACAAATTTGTACTGTGGGCTGCTTACTAAACTTGAGTCGGAAACATTAAAAAAATAGCCTTTGTAAAGTCCAAATACACCATTTCCTGTTTTATACCATCCAAGATCTTTTGCTATTTTTTTGCTTTTGGGAAAATCATCTTTTATTTGAATTTGTAGGCTACACCTATCTGCACTGCATTATTCCTAAACGAATCTCCTGAATTGTTTTTTAAAATATCGGTAATCCCAGCAGTAAACCTGCCTGTTACCCCAAAATTATGAGTAAAATAATACCCTGCTCCAACACCAATTCCAAAGTTAAATTTATTATAAAGATCCATTACAAGCTTGTTGGAGTATTCTTGAGTGCTAGTTGTTGTATTATTTCCGGAAGTTTGTGTATAGGTTCCATTACCTTTTGATTTGCCACCTAGTAATAATCCGAATTCAGGACCTGCTTCTACATAAAATTGGGGAAGAATATTATATTGTAACATTACAGGAAGAACGATATAATTTAATGTCATTTTATAATCATATTCCTGTTTAAAATTATAATTGTCTGAATAATATTTATATATATCTTTTGTTTTAGAGCCTCCCTGGCTGAAAAGAACTTCAGGCTGAACACTGAATTTTTCAGCTATTGGAATATTAACAAAACCTCCTGCATTAATCCCTATTTTGAACTTTTGATCATTTTCATATTCAACATTATTCTCTGTTAAAGTGGAAGCATTAAATCCAGCTTTAACTCCAAATGTAATGTGGGAAGGTGATTTAGCTTTTTCTTGTGCATTGCTTAAAAGACTTGCTGCAAATGCAAATCCTAAAATTAGTTTTTTCATAATTTCATTTATTAATTTGATAATTAAATTTCGTCTAGCCGTTTAGAAGGTTCGTTGCTGGACCACTAAAAGAGCTAGTAAGGATAACTAGATCATGATGCCAAAGAATTTTTAAAACTCTTCTCCACGAACCAAAAACCAAATATTTTTCGAATAAAATAACATTTTTTAACGTTAGAATAACCGGAGAGTAAGCTTTCTTCTTTGTTTTTACTTGGAGAACAAGAATTTTCAGTCAAAATTACAGCTCTATTTTTATTACTATTCAAATAAAACATTGCTAGTTTCATACTACAATTTGGATAATCTTTATCATCTCGCTTTTGATGGGTTATTTCTGATGTATTAATAAAATATCCAACTACATTATACTTTTCAATTTCATTATAGTATTCTAAATTTTTGAACTCTTCTTTCTTTAACGGAGCAACTGTTACATTAATAAGTGTATCCTTTTCCTGTTTCAGTATTTTGTCTACAATTTTTTCATTTACAGGAATAAATCTTTCATCTTTATGACAAGATATAGTAAATAGTAGCAATAATATTATAATAAAGCGCATCATTTTATACTAATTTTAAAAGCTGTATTTTGTAATAATTTCCATATTCTTTCATTTGCCATTTGATAGTTTATGGCACTAAAAACATCTGATGGAACTGAAGCAGAAATTCCAGACCATCCATTTATTTCTAAAAAACGGCTTCCAGATTCTTGTATATGATAATGTCCAACATTATCTAGCAACTCTGAATACTTTTTAGCAGCAGAGCTTTTTAATTGTAATGCTTTACCAGCAATATCACTCAATCCTGCATTATAAATTCTCACATGTCCCAATTCATGTTGCATTACAAATGCTAACTGCTCTCTGCTTGTAAAAGCTTTATTTGACAAATATATAGTGTGTTTTCTCTCTATGGAATAATTCCAAAAATTCCCTTTCTTAATGGTTTCTGATTCTGTAATACCGAGCGCTTTACCTCCTTGGGCATCTAATATACTACCATCCGGAAGCATTAAATCCAGCTTTAACTCCAAATGTGATGCGGGAAGGTGATTGATGTTTTTCCTGTGCATTGATAAAAAGGCTTGCTGTAAATGCAAACCCTAAAATTAGTTTTTTCATAGTTTAAGATATTAATTTTTACATCTTATGTCTGATATTATTAGAATTAAAATTTGATGATCAAACTATCATTAACCTCAAAATCATCTAACTATAATTTGTAATCATGATCAATTCCAAATATTGATTAACATATTATTTTAATTATGATTTATTTCAATAAACCCATTGTCAGGATATATAATTTTCTTGTATTTATTGCTGTCAAATCTATTGCTATCAAAAAAATAGATAGCATATTCTTCAGAATCAGATTCTTGACAATTTAATACGTATTCTATTACAAATTTTCCTTTAGGAGCCATATTGAATTCATATTGTTTCATATCCCGAGTTTTTGAAGAATCAACACTTATAACTTTTTTCTTATTATCTCCTGTAATATAATAAGCAGTAACTCTATCCGTAACAATATTTGGTATAAATTGCTTAATAACAATATCAGATTTTACAATATTTTGTTTTTCTTCTTTTTTTGCAAAAATTATATGTGGGATAGCAAAATGTAATGTATCACTCCTTAAATTAGAAATAGAAACCGTCAAAATGTTTTTGTTAAATTTCAAGTCAGTGACAATCCCTTCAGAAATGACTGTATTTTTAGGTATTTTAAAATCAATTATACAATCTTTTTGGCTTACTTTTTTCTCACAGGAAATTAAGTAAATAGCCATTAAAATATATCTCATAATTATCATATTTAAAAAGAAGGTGTAAAACCAATTTTTCTATTAAATACAGGAAGTAAAAACTTCTTAAGAAGATCAAATCCAACTGTATTATTACCAGAAATATTATTGTTGACAGCATTCATAATAGCATCACTATCAAACCCAATACCAGAGAAATTAAAATTATTTAATGATTTTAAATGATTTTCCAAATCCCATATAGCGGCATGTCCTAAATCATTTATTGGTGTCGAATAACCCCTATTGAACAATTTAATATTATCATATTTTTTAATAAAGAAGTTGCCAGCATTCATTATAAATGCGTGTCCTGTTTCATGCACCATTGTTGTAAAAAGTAATCCTTTTGAAGCAAATGCCGCCTTAGCATAATGAATATCAGAAACTCCTGAAAAGAATGCTGGTCTTGTTGTATATGCATATGCTTTTGACTTTCCAATTTGGAAAAACCCATCTGATGTTTGAGAATAATCCCCCGATCCTATTACGTCTCTACCAACTTTAAACCTTCGTATTTCTTCAGAGGTAAAGTTTTGGTTTCTCATTTGTTTAAGACTTTGATTGGAATACTCTACTTGTTCACCGCTTCCTGCTATATTTTCATTACCATCATAAAACTTTGCTTCAGGTTTCATGCCACTATATTTGACTTAATTCTTACATTAGAGTACTTTTCCGTTACATACTCAGCCCCATCTTTCCCGTATTCTCCAGAACTTAAGATGAGCCTCTGCCCATTAAATCTGTATTCATCAGAATAATCCAATTGGATCCCCTTAGCTTCTCCATATTTTTCAACTGTTTTTCCAACCCTTGAAATAGAGGTGATCCCGAAAATGCTCCAACCATATCCTGCTAATCCGTTACCTGTACCACTTATATATACTAAACTGAACTGTGGTGCTACAGATCTCACTCCTGGAGTTTGTGCAATAGGTAAGGTAAACTGGAGTTGACCAGCCCCATTAACTTCAATATTTCCTTTGGTATCATGGAAGTTTGGGGAAGTTTGTGAAAAAGCAAATACTGAATAGAAAAACAGGAGCAGTGATAGATTATTTTTCATATTTATGTTTTATCGTTTGGTTATGTTTTTACTGAATACTCTTCCATCATATAAAGTAAATTGCAGAACATATACTCCCCAGTCATAACCCGTCATATTGATTTTGAGTTGTTTATTCAAGCCTGGGATGTTCTGTGCCTGGAATTTCCAATGTATGGTACTATGCTGGTACAGTGATACAGATTTGATGAGCTTATCTGTTTTATCTGTCCAGTCAATTGTTAAAATATCACTTACCGGAACGGGGTATAGCCTTACCTGTTTCCAAAAAGCCGCTTCATCCACAACCAGTATGTTGGACTCATCTAAATGGGTAGATTTAGATTCTGAAGAATTCTTTATTTTTGAAAAGGAATCAGGACCTCGGTATATCTGGTTTCCTGCCGGATCATAATTAAAGTACACTTCAGTTTGGGAGAATCCCAAAAAACCTATCAATAAGGAGAATAAAGAAAGTAATTTTGTTTTCATCTTTATTTGTGTTACATATAATATTATATGATTTGCAAAAATAACATTTTTATTTCACTAATTGGAGATAATTGTTGTTTTTGCATCGAATTTTTTTGATCATTATTTAGTATTAAAGAAAAGATACTAATATGATCCTCTTTTTTGATGGTAACGAAAATGATGTTTTTGTAGTCGGAGGTATTGAAGGAGCGATGAATGAAACGCTAAGTATCAGTTAGAATTAGATAACGGAGTGAATATAGCGGGGCCGAACAGAGTGTATATATTCCAAGAGGCCCAAAATAATGAAATATGAAGAAAGCTAAAAGATATTATTATTACTTTATTACAAAATTTACCGTTTTATAGAATATACTTCTGAACAAATGGGAGGTAAGTTTTTGACTGATTTGAAAGCTGGTATTACTTTTGGCGCATTAGAGATATGGCTTATTGCATTCATATTTATGTATTATAAAAATATTTATTAACAGGTATATTCAATTAAGAAATGACAATTATGATGTACATGCTTTAGCTGGTTTTCTCACTTTAATAAAATATTTAATGTTTGTAAGAACTACAAGGAAGTCCGATTACTGGAGTGAATGTTCAATTAAATTATCAATATACCCCTATTGTAAAGCCTGTTTTCAAATACCAAAAGCCACTCAATGAGTGGCTTTGTTATGTTATAGCTACAAATCCTAAATTTCCGGATGTCTCTACTTTGCTATTAAAATTTTTCTCACCACTGTCTGGTCACCGGATTTTAAAATTCCGATATAAGCTCCCTTTTCCAGCGCTGAAACATTAATCTTGGTTTCATTACTTTTTTTCAGAAGAGAATGCCCCAGAATATCAGTGATCTCAAAACTGAAGTTCTTTATGTCATGTGGAAGATCAAGATTTACAATATCCTTTACCGGATTAGGATAGATCTTTACAGTTGACTCCAGGCTTTTCTGTGAGTTCATATCATTAACCCCCAGGGTAGTAGTGGTTGCCACAGCAAAATGTTGAAGCGCCCCAACAGCCGCTTTGCCAACATTATATACGTAAGCAGGATCTACATTCGCAAAAGTATCATGTATTGTATGCTCATTGTGGCTTCTTATAAATTCATAAAAACCGGTAATGACCTCGCCTTTTTCTTCAAACGGCATATAATCGGAAGCATACGCCGGGTCAACATCGGTCTGCAGGGGAGAGTATAATCCTGTGCAGGTAGCCAGCTCCTGCGTTACCACCTGAGAAGCAGCATTATTACTTAATGGAGATCCCTGGTCTTCGTCACAATAAATTGTCGTATTGTTATTGCCTAATTTTCCACCAACCTGGTCAATATTAAATACCAATTTTATATCCAGTTGTCGGACACCGTTTTGGTAAGCAACAGAATTCACATAGTGATAACTTCCGTACAGTCCCTGCTCCTCTCCGGAAAAGTGGATGAATTTGATGGAATATTCGGTAGGCACATCCTTTAAAATCCTGGCGGCTTCCAGAATAATGGAAGTACCACTTCCGTTATCACTCACACCAGGACCTACAATGCTATCGAAATGTCCACAGATGATGACATATTTATTGGGATAAACAGTTCCTGTTTTGGTAATGATCAGGTTTTTGGAGTTTGTGCTCCCAAAAGTAAAAGGATCTTCTTCAATCTGGCTGGCCGAATAACCGTAAGAGAGATATTTATTCTTAATCCAGTTTAACGTAGCCGTATTATTGGCCGAACCTGTGGTTTTTATACCCAGATTTTGAAACTCCAGTAAATAGTTGGTAATATTGGTTTGCGTAACCTGGTTAGCCCGATCCTGGTAGGCTTGGATGAAGGTCTGGGCATTCAGCGTACAGGCCGCAAAAGAAGAAAATAAAAAACAAATTATTCTTTTCATTTTTTGATATTTTTTTATTATTAAGTTTTGCAAATGTAATAATAAATAAATCCCAAGCAAAAAAACTTGGGATCATTATATTGATAACAAAAAATTCTACATTATTTTACTTGATCTACAACAGCTTTGAAAGCTTCAGGATGATTCATTGCTAAATCAGCTAAAACTTTTCTGTTAAGTTCTACGTTGTTCTTTTTAAGAGCCCCCATAAACTGAGAGTAAGACATTCCATGCTCTCTGGTTCCTGCATTGATACGGGAAATCCAAAGCGATCTGAAATTTCTCTTTTTCTCTTTTCTACCACGGTAAGCATATTGCATTGCTTTTTCTACCGCGTTTTTAGCTACAGTCCAAACGTTCTTTCTTCTTCCGAAATAACCTTTAGCCTGCTTAAAAATTTTCTTTCTGCGAGCTCTTGAAGCTACGGCATTTACTGATCTTGGCATAATTTAAATTGTTTTTTTGAAAAGGGCGGCAAACTGTTTCATTGCACTTGGCTGCACCGTTTCAGGGTTAAAAATTCTGAATTTGTTTTAATTCTTATAAACCGAAATATAGATTTATAAAAACTACTTAATGGCTAATTGACGTTTAACACTTTTCTCGTCCACAGAAGCAACATAAGAAGTTTGCGTAAGATTTCTCTTTTGCTTGGTTTCTTTCTTAGTCAAGATGTGGCTTTTGAAAGCATTTTTTCTTTTGATCTTACCTGAACCGGTAAGAGCAAAACGTTTCTTAGCACCTGATTTAGTTTTTAATTTTGGCATTGTCTTGCTTTTTTATTGTTTTTGTTATCAATATCTATATTTACATTCCTGAATCCCAGGAATAATAGTTTGCAAAATTAAGAAAAAAATTTGAAACGAAAAAGATTTATTAGAGGTATATAAAGCTCAGGCATCTATCCGTAGTTTTCTTTAAAATTTAATATTACGATCTGAAAAACTCAAGGAGGTCCTTATTGATGGTTTCAGCTTCCGTAGTAGGCATGCCGTGTGGAAAGCCGGGGTAAGAAATCAGCTTACCATTCTTGAGAAGGGTAGCGGCCACCTTTCCGGTAGTCTCAAAAGGAACGATCTGGTCATCCTCGCCATGCATGACCAATACGGGAACGGCCACACTTTTTAAATCTTCAGTAAAATCTGTTTCGGAAAAAGCTTTAATACAATCATAATGAGCTTTAATGGAGCCCATCATTCCCTGTCGCCACCAGTTTCTTTGAATTCCTTCAGAAATCTTTGCTCCCTCTCTGTTATAGCCATAAAAAGGAAAGGTAATATCAATGAAGAACTGTTGCCTGTGTCTGGCAGTATTGTTGCGGATGTCATCAAAAACTGATATCGGGACACCATGGGGATTATTTTCATTCTGTACCATGATTGGGGTTACAGCACTTATCAGGACAGCTTTCGCTACCCGGCCGTTACTATACCTTGCGACATATCGGATCACTTCTCCACCGCCAGTAGAATGTCCCACATGGATTACATCTTTCAGATCCAGTGCTTCAACAATTTCGGCTACATCAGAAGCATACCTGTCCATATCATGGCCTTCCGCTGTTTGTTCGGATCTTCCGTGCCCTCTTCTGTCATGGGCTATCACCCTGTATCCCTGCTCTAAAAAGAATATCATTTGCGCATCCCAGTCGTCGCTTGACAGTGGCCATCCGTGATGGAAGAAAACAGGTTGCCCTTTTCCCCAGTCCTTATAGTAAATTTCTGTCCCATCTTTTAATTTAAGTGTACTCATTGTTTTTAATTTTAGTTGTTAATTATTCTTATTGTCGAGACAAAGTTAGCCGGATGGATTTTCCTGTATCTTATCATAAGATATTTTCGCAACATTGGATAAAAAAAACCTCAAAATTACTTTGAGGTTTGTATGGGTAAATTAAATAAACTATTATCTATTTAATTATTTTGCTGCTTTTTTAGGGCTCATCATCATGATCATTCTTTTTCCTTCCAGTTTAGGCAATTGATCTACTTTTCCCACGTGCTCCAGATCCTGAGCAAGCTTTAGGAGAAGGATTTCGCCCTGATCTTTAAAAATAATTGAACGTCCTTTGAAAAATACGTAGGTTTTCAATTTTGAACCTTCTTCCAGGAATTTTTCGGCATGTTTTTTCTTAAACTCGTAATCATGTTCATCAGTCTGGGGTCCGAACCGGATCTCCTTTACTACCACTTTTACTTGTTTAGCCTTAAGTTCCTTTTGCTTTTTCTTTTGCTCGTACAGGAATTTTTTATAATCCAGTACCCTTGCAATATAAGGTTCAGCCTTATCGGAAATCACTACCAGATCCAATTCCTGATCTTCAGCAATCTGTCTTGCCTTGTCTATTGGATAAACTCCCGGCTCTACGTTATCGCCCACTAAACGAACTTCTTTTACACGAATCTTTTCGTTGATCAAATGAGCGTCTTCCTGACGTCTCTGTGGGCCCCTGTTGTTAATTCTTTGTGCTATTGTATTATAATTTTATTGGTTAACTACTAATTTATTAATTTTTCAAAATATAATCGGGATCAGAAATTCAGAAATATCATACATTTTTCAATATTTCTATCCAATACCCTGATTAATTCTGATTATATCTCAGCTTCTTTCCTGAAGTAAGAAACAAAGTCTTCCATATTCATTACTCCAAGATCTCCTTCGCCACGTCGTCGTACAGAAATCGTACCATCTTTTTCTTCATTTTCTCCTACCACGATCATGAATGGAATCTTCTTCAATTCGGCATCACGGATCTTTTTCCCGGTCTTCTCATTTCTGTCATCAATCTGACCGCTAATATCGTTATTTTCCAAAAATTGTGAAACTTTTTTTGCATAATCTACATACTTTTCACTGATCGGTAGAATAATATACTGGTCAGGGCTCAGCCATAACGGAAAATCTCCCGCTGTGTTTTCCAGTAAGATCGCTATGAAACGCTCCATGGACCCGAAAGGTGCCCTGTGGATCATTACCGGTCTGTGCTTTTCATTATCACTTCCGATATAATGAAGATCAAATCTTTCCGGTAAATTGTAATCTACCTGAATGGTTCCGAGCTGCCATTTTCTACCCAAAGCATCTTTCACCATGAAATCAAGTTTTGGACCATAAAAGGCTGCTTCTCCATATTCCACAATAGTTTTCAGACCCTTGTTTTTTGCCGCAGTAATGATGGCATTTTCAGCCTTTTCCCAGTTTTCGTCGGATCCGATATATTTATCCCTGTTTTCAGGATCTCTTAAAGAAACCTGAGTTACAAAATCTTCAAAGCCTAAAGACTTAAATACGTACAATACAAGATCGATAACGTTTTCAAACTCTTCCAAAAGCTGATCCGGAGTACAGAAAAGGTGGGCATCATCCTGAGTGAACCCACGCACCCTTGTCAGACCGTGAAGCTCTCCGCTTTGTTCGTACCGGTATACCGTTCCGAATTCCGCATATCTTTTCGGAAGGTCTCTGTAGCTCCATTGTGAGGTTTTATAAATTTCACAGTGGTGAGGGCAGTTCATGGGTTTCAGCATAAACTCTTCCCCTTCATTTGGCGTTTTGATAGGCTGAAAGCTGTCTGCGCCGTACTTATCCCAGTGCCCTGAGGTTACATATAATTCTTTGGCCCCGATATGAGGTGACATTACAAATTCATAGCCGCCTTTTTTCTGGGCTGCAGTGAGGAAGTTTTCCAGTTTCTTTCTCAGAGCGGTTCCCTTTGGCAGCCATAGCGGAAGCCCGGCGCCCACTTTCTCAGAAAAAGCAAAAATGCCTAATTCCTTACCTAATTTTCGGTGGTCTCTTCTTTTCGCCTCTTCAAGCTTTTCAAGATATTCCGTTAAATCTTTCTGCTTGGGAAAAGAAATACCATATACCCTGGTTAGTTGCGGGTTTTTCTCATTCCCTCTCCAGTAGGCACCAGCCGCGTTCAGAATCTTCACGGCCTTCACAATTCCGGTATTGGGAATATGACCTCCCCGGCACAGGTCGGTAAAATTATCATGGGTTACAAAAGTAATTTCACCATCGTTGAGATTAGAGATCAGCTCAACTTTATAGGGATTGTCTGCATATACCTTTAAAGCCTCATCTTTGGAAACAGGGTATAAGGAGAATGTGGAACCTTTCTTTGCATTCTCCAGAATTTTCTTCTCTATTTTCTCAAAGTCCTTTTCAGATAAGGTTTCGCCTCCGAAATCCACATCATAGTAAAACCCGTTTTCTATGGCAGGTCCTATGGTCAGCTTAGCGTTAGGATAAAATTCAAGGATCGCCTGCGCCAGAAGGTGGGCAGAAGAATGCCAGAAAGCTTTCTTTCCAAGATCATCATTCCAGGTCAATAGTTGTACCGTAGAATCCGTGGTTATAGGTGTGGTTGTCTCTACTTGTTTGCCGTTAACAACTGCGGAAATGGTATTTCTTGCCAATCCCTCGCTTATAGATTTAGCCACGTCCAGAGGAGTTACCCCTGAATCGAATTCTCTGACACTATTGTCTGGAAGTGTAATTTTTATCATTGTTTACTAAGAAATTTTTAAGATGCAAAAATACGGAATTTTTAGATAATATACTATAACAGCATATATTTAGACAAAGAATTAATATCAGCTTATAAAAAAGAATTTGCAAAGGCAGACTTATACAAAGCAGAATAAAAAAACTCCTATATACAGGGGCTCGTACTGTGATCTGCTCCATATTATTTTTGCAGTGGCTCCAAAATTATAAAGCTCAGCTTTTTCTTTTATACTTCACTTTCTCCTTGATGATTTCAATTACATCCACATTCCTTATCTTGGATTTTACCCAGCCATGGATATCGATGTATAGCAATGATCTTCTGTAATATACATTCGTTGAAAAGATTTCAAGCTTCCTGTCAAATTCTTCAAAAGCTTTTTTCTGTTTTTCTGAAACAAGATTATTTAAACTACCGAAAAACCGTATGCTCTCAAAATGAAACTCTTCCGGCTTTTTCATTTTGCGGGTAAACTTCAGGGTAGTCTTAATGAAATCATCATAATCTTCATCATTACCGGACTCATATTTGGCCATTAGAATCAGAATCCTGGTATGGAACAGAAGATCTTCCTGCACATTCCCTTTAGATTCAATTACTTTCAGGGCATAGTGGATAGATTCCATGTATTTTTTACTTCCGAAAAACATGGCTGCTATCTTCAGATAAAGAATCATAAAATGGTGTTCATCAATCTTATCACGGAACTTCTCCATTTTCAGCTCAATTCCGGGGATCAGCTTTGTCCCTGTAAAAAACTCACCTTTGATGAAATGGATATTCATCAAAGTATTATAGTGGGTAAGAAAAATCAGGGACTGTATGTTTTCATTCTGGCTGAAATTCGGGGAACTTACGGTGGCATGGAAGATATTGAAATGTTCTTCCAGGATGTCAATATTTCCGTAAAGAAATAGAATTTTAAGCAAATAAGTGTTTCCTTTGATATACCAGACCGGATGGCTGGTGATCATATCCGGGTTTTTATGAAACAAGCTTACCCACTGATATGCGTATTTCAGGGTATATTTATAGTCCTGAAGCAGTTGATTTTTCCAGACATGAGCTTTAAAGTACCAGAGTTTTTCCGTAAAGTTCAGCTTTTCAAGCTTTATATTTTTTATTTGAGCATTGAAGATATCCAGGATTCTTGCCCGGTCTTCATCATTTTTTACATAGCCGTGTGTCAGCATTTCACTATATAGTTTCAGTGACAGATTGGAAAGCTTCGTGGCATAATGATTTTGCTTGTTGATATCCCTGGATTGCCTGATCAGTTCGTCTGCACGGCCTTCAATACTACGGGTGATGAATTGGGATTCAATTACCTTTTCCAGATTTATGATCTCAGAAGCAATGCTTTTTTCATCAAGATCCAGGGCTGTCTGCTTTGCTTTGTGAAGGATTTTCAGGGCCTGCTTATGGAGCCCCTTCTGATACAGGATATTGGCAAAATCGAGTTGCTCGCGAAGCTGTATCCTGTAGTTCTGGTGGATTGGGTTCAGCCTGAGGCTTACCAAGATCTGCTTGTAAAGATGGGCTTTCAGATTGGAAAGCTGCTGTTTGGTGGATATTTTTTTACTGATAATAATACTTTCATCATACTCCTTCATTTTATCCATTGCAGAAAAAAGAAGAAGAAATTTGGCATCCGCATTGATTCCGAGACGATTTACATAAAGCTTGAATTGCCGTTTTTCGGAGGTTGTCAGTGACTTAATGAGTACAAATAAAAAATCTTTTTGCAATTCTGCCATTGTAAATTTTAAAGTTTTAAAATGTTGATTATCAATTAAATAATATTAATTCACTATCTTTTGAATATTGTATTCTTCAGAAGAAAGAAAATTTAAAAAACATTCCATCTATTAGCTTTGAATCAAAATTAAGTAAAAAACTTCATTATGAATTCCGAAAAAATTGAAATTTTTGATACCACGCTACGGGATGGAGAGCAGGTTCCGGGATGCAAGCTGAATACTGAGCAGAAACTGATCATTGCGGAAAAACTGGATGAGCTGGGAGTAGATGTTATTGAAGCTGGGTTTCCGGTATCAAGTCCCGGAGATTTTCATTCCGTATCAGAAATTTCCAGGCTCGTAAAAAACGCCAGGGTGTGCGGGCTTACAAGAGCCAATCAGAAAGATATTGAGGTAGCTGCCGAGGCGCTCAGATTTGCTAAAAGACCAAGGATTCATACGGGAATCGGAACTTCGGATTCACATATCAGATATAAGTTCAATTCCACCAGAGAAGAAATTATTGAGCGGGCTGTAAAAGCTGTGAAATACGCCAAAACTTTTGTGGAAGATGTGGAGTTCTACGCAGAAGATGCGGGAAGAACCGATAATGAATACCTTGCGAAAGTTTGTGAAGCAGCCATCAAAGCAGGTGCTACCGTCCTGAATATCCCTGACACCACAGGATATTGCCTTCCGGAGGAATATGGAGATAAGATAAGATTCTTAAAGGAGCATGTAAAAGGTATTGATAAGGTAGTTATATCATGTCATTGCCACAATGATCTGGGAATGGCTACGGCCAATTCTGTTGCAGGAGTCCTCAATGGGGCCCGCCAGATAGAATGTACTATTAACGGACTGGGAGAAAGAGCAGGGAATACGGCATTGGAAGAGGTTGTAATGATTTTCAGACAGCATACACACTTAAAATTATATACTGACATTAAATCCAGAATGCTCAACAGCATGAGCGTTCTGGTTTCAGATCTGATGGGAATGCCCGTTCAGCCAAACAAAGCAATTGTAGGAGCCAATGCTTTTGCCCACAGCTCAGGAATACATCAGGATGGAGTCATCAAAAACAGGGAAACATACGAAATCATCGATCCTGAGGATGTTGGCATCAATGCCTCTTCCATTGTGCTTACGGCAAGAAGCGGACGTTCTGCTTTGGCTTACAGGTTCAGGCATATCGGTTTTGATATCACAAAAGATGAGCTTGATCTCCTGTATCAGGAATTCTTAAAGGTTGCAGACAGCAAAAAAGAAGTGAATAATGACGATCTGAACGTAATCTTAGAGACTTTCAGCAGAAGATTGTATAAATTTTCAAATGGAGAATGAAATGAGTAAGAGTAAAAAAACGCTTTTTGATAAAGTATGGGATGCCCATGTTGTGGAAACCATCCCGAACGGACCACAAATCATATACATAGATAAGCACCTTATTCACGAGGTAACCAGCCCGCAGGCATTTGCGGAGCTGGAATCAAGGGGATTGCCGGTTTTCCGGCCGGAACAGACCGTAGCAACGGCAGACCATAATGTACCGACCCTGAACCAGGAACTTCCGATCCGTGATGAATTGTCAAGAACTCAGGTAGAACAGCTAACCGAAAATTGTAAAAAAAACAATATTGAACTTTTCGGATTGGGACATCCGTATCAGGGAATCGTTCACATCATTGCCCCTGAACTGGGGATTACACAACCCGGAATGAGCATAGTCTGCGGCGACAGCCACACATCCACCCATGGTGCTTTTGGTGCCATAGCCTTTGGTATCGGTACAAGCCAGGTGGCACAGGTTTTTGCCAGCCAATGCCTGCTGCTGGACAAGCCTAAATCCATGCGGATTACTGTAAACGGGAAATTAAATAAAGATGTTCAGCCTAAGGATATAATCCTTTATATCATCTCTAAAATAGGAACAGACGGTGGAACCGGATATTTCTGCGAATATGCCGGACAGGTTTTCGAAGAAATGTCCATGGAAGGAAGAATGACCGTTTGCAACATGAGCATAGAAATGGGAGCAAGGGGAGGCATGATCGCCCCGGATGATACTACTTTCAGATATGTAAAAGGGAGAACTTATGCTCCCGCTGAAGAAGAATGGAAAGAAAAGCTGGAATACTGGAAAACTTTAAAAACTGACGAAGGAGCTTCTTTTGACAAAGAATTTACCTTCGACGCTTCAGAAATTCATCCGATGGTCACCTATGGGACCCATCCGGGAATGGGAATATTTGTAAACCAGACTATTCCGTCTCCGCAAAATGAGTCGGAGGAAAAAGCACTGCGGTATATGGGACTTGTTCCGGGACAGTCGCTTTCCGATATCAGGATCAACTATGTGTTTATAGGAAGCTGCACCAATGCCAGGATTGAAGATTTCCGGTCTGCAGCACAATATATCAAAGGCAAAAACAAATCTGAACATGTTCAGGCTCTGATTGTTCCCGGCTCTCAACAGGTTGTGAAGCAGATCTATGAAGAAGGACTGGATAAAATTTTCAATGAAGCCGGATTTGAGATCAGACAGCCGGGATGCTCCGCATGTCTTGCAATGAATGATGATAAAATCCCTGAAGGTGAATATTGTGTATCTACTTCAAACAGAAATTTTGAAGGCAGACAGGGGCAGGGGGCTAGGACCATCCTTGCCAGTCCGTTGACGGCGGCAAAAGTAGCCATAGAAGGAAGGATTTCAGTTTTCGGAAATTTAAATTAAAGATTTAGACATGCAAAAATTAGTGATAATAGAGTCCCGTGCAGTTCCTTTGCCGGCAGAAAATATAGATACAGATCAGATTATACCTGCAAGATTTTTAAAAAAGATCGATAAAAAAGGATTTGGAGACCATCTTTTCCGCGATTGGAGATTTGATGCACATACCGGTAAGCCTAATGCTGATTTTGTTCTGAATAATCCCCAATACACCGGAGAAATTCTGGTTGCAGGTAACAATTTCGGCTGTGGAAGCAGCCGTGAGCATGCTGCCTGGGCCTTGGCTGATTATGGCTTTAAAGTGATCATTTCAAGCTATTTTGCAGATATTTTCAGAGGAAATGCTTTAAACAACGGACTTCTTCCGGTAAAAGTTTCTGAAAGCTTTCTAAAAGATATCATTTCTGGCATCACAAAAGATCCGGAGATCAAAATCCGGGTCGATGTAGAAAAGCAGACAGTAACCTGTAAAGATAAAACAGAAACCTTTGAACTGGATTCCTACAAAAAAATATGCCTTTTAAACGGCTATGACGATATTGATTTTCTAATCAGCAAGAAACAGTTGATAAAAGAATTTGAACTAAAAGCACAAAAAGTACATGAACAGTAAAATTTATTCGATCGCAGTCTTGCCTGGTGACGGGATAGGCCCTGAAGTGACGGGTGAAAGCCTTAAAGCTCTGGATGCCATTTCTGAAACATTCCAATACAAGTTTCAGTTTAAATTTGGATTGATAGGAGCCGGAGCCATTCATAAAACAGGGAGCCCGTTACCGGATGAAACTCTGGAAATATGCAGGCAATCCGATGCCGTACTTTTCGGAGCCATCGGTGATCCGTCTTTTGATAACAATCCGGATGCCAAAGTAAGACCTGAACAGGGGCTTTTAAAACTGCGTAAAGAGCTTGGGCTATTTGCCAATATCAGGCCCTTAAAAACATATCCTTCCCTGATTGAAAAAAGCCCTTTAAAAAAAGACATCATTGAAGGAACCGATATCCAGATTTTCCGGGAGCTGGTAAGCGGGATCTATTTTGGCGAAAAATTTACAGAAGAAAACGGAAGCTATGCTTATGATGTCTGCAAATATAGCAGGCAGGATATTGTGCCCATTGCGCACCTGGCTTTTCAGGAAGCCCAGAAACGCAGGAAAAAACTGACGCTCATAGACAAAGCCAACGTATTGGATACCTCGAGACTTTGGCGGAAAATATGCGGGGAAATTGCAGAGGAGTATCCTGACGTACAATTGGACTATATGTTTGTAGACAATGCCGCCATGCAGCTGATCCTGAACCCTAAGCAATTCGATGTCATCCTTACGGAAAATATGTTCGGGGATATTATTTCCGATGAAGCCAGTGTAATAGGCGGTTCTATCGGATTGTTGCCTTCAGCATCCATCGGCACGGATAACGCTTTGTTTGAGCCCATCCATGGCTCTTATCCCCAGGCCAGGGGTAAAGGAATCGCCAATCCCGTTGCCTCACTTCTGAGTACGGCGATGATGCTTGATTACTTAAATCTCGGAGGGGCAGCCGATAAACTGAAGCAGTCTGTGGCACATGCTATTGAAAACAATTACGTCACTGTTGATCTGAACTCCCGGCAATATTATTCCACCAGCGAGGTAGGAAGCTTTATTGCCGATTATATCAGATTTTCTGAAAAATCTTACTACAATTTTGAAAACGTCAGGATTGGAAAGTCCACAATTCTTTAAAGGAACGGGTTTCCGTTTCCGCCTGAAATGAAAGTTTGATCCTTTTTGTATATTTTAAAGCCCGGTTATCAATCAGATGCCGGGCTTTTATCTTTGAGTCCTATTCCCTCGTATTGTCTGTTTTTCCTGACTTGTTGTTTTTGGAAGATTTCTGTACATCCTCCTTATCAATTGCAGGTGGGTTGGTCTTTTGAGATGAAGCAGGAATATTCTGGAAATCCTGATTCTGTTTCTTCGTTTCTGCGGTATTGGCAGATTCTGTCTTCTTGTTTTTCTCTTTTGAGTTCATAAGCTTTGAATTTTAAAGTCCTAAAATGCCCAGTTGACCCGTACGGTCCTCTATGGTATAATTCAAAGCCTTTGCCAAAACAAAAATATTATTGAGGTTTTCCATCAGCTGTTTCCGTCCTTCATTTCTCAGCTGGTTCTGATCCACGGATTTAATAGCTGTTTCCTTAGCTTTCTGAGTGACCTTTTTAATATCTTTCTCAGAGATCCTGTTAAAGAAAGAATCGTCCAGGGACTGAATTTCCACACTTGGGGTGATCCTTATATCCGCATTAGGTAACTCAGTGATGATCAGCTTTTTGTTTGCCGAGTCTACCTCTATTTTCATTTTATTGAGATCATATGAGACCTGCGCATTGGTTTTGGTATAGGTAATGATATTATTGCTTGTAACCTCATTCCCAAAAAGCTCATAGCTCATTTTGGTTTTCTGCATGCTGGAAATATCCTGTTCCAATACCACCATTTTATTCATTTTGGAGATCTGATTGGTCAGAATATAATAATCCGATTTTTCAGTTCTTCCACCCGGATTAAGGCAGGACTTTAAGCCCAGAAACAGGAGCAGCATCACGAGCGCTCCGGCAATGAATGATATAATGACCCTGTAATTCTTCAATGCTATTTAAATATTTCTTTGATTATAGACTGATTGTCTTTTTTAAGAATCTCAACCAGATCCCTTTCAATATAGCCGCTGGTAGGCATTTCTATGATTCTTCCTAACTCTTTCCCGTATTTTTCAACAATAATGGTGGGTACTTTCTGAACATTGTACCGTACTTCATCCCCGGTAGGAGATTCTTTTTTACGGTTTACGGCAATGATGGTTAATTTATTGTCAGGATATTTTACCTCCTCCAGAATTTTCATCAGTCTCGGAAAATCCCTGTGGCTGTCTTCACACCATGTTCCCATAAAGACCGTGATATTGTAGGAATTTATCTTTTCCTTTTTAAGCTCGCTGACAGCGTTCTGGTCAAGAGCATATTCATCATGTTCCTTTACATACCAATCCGCATAAGGTGCCTTCAGAAACTGCTCTTTCAGCTGGTTTCCCAAAAGCATTTTTCCGTCTTGCCGGGTTTCAACCTCGCGGTTCACCACTACTTTCTGAGCGCTGAACTGTTGTACAGCCAGAATCATAGCGGAAAAAACAGTAATATTTGCGATAAATCTCTTCATTTTAATTTTCAATAATTGTTTTCAGATCGGCAGGAGAATAATATTTATTCTTCAGGACCTTATGATCTGCCTGCCTGTAAACATTATATTTTTCTCCGGATTTTTCATAAAAAGACTCCACATTCTTTTCCTTGTAAAACTCAACGGTTTCTTTCGCCTGTTCTTCATTATCGCAGGCTTTTGACATATTGGACCGCTGAACTTCGTTGAATAGTTCTACAAATTTATTGCCAAGTCCGAATTCCAGCACAGCACCACTTAAAACGTATTGCAGGTCACAAAGCGCGTCTGCAATTTCCACAATATCCTTATCTTCAATCGCTTTTTTCAGTTCATTTAATTCCTCCTGCAGCAATTCTATCCTGAGATTGCATCTTTCCTGTGAAGGGATTTGCGGAGTATCCAAAATAGGAGCTTTAAAAGTAGTATGGAATTCTGCTACTTGGTTCAGACTATCAATTTTATCCATGAATATTTAATTTCAGCAAATATAATAATTGAGAAACAAATTTGGTATAAATGTACTGATGATTTAAGAACCGGATACGGAAATCAAAAGTTAAGCCGTGAAATATCCGCTAGCTGTGGGCATTAAACAAAAAGACCGCCCGTTTCCGGGCAGTCTTTCACGGCTTAATTTAAGGTTAATTAATTCTTGATGAATCTTTTCGTGATTTCTCCTATCTGGATCATATAGGCACCTTTGATAAGGCTGCTTACATTTACGGAACCTCTTTCAAGCTTTCCGGATCTGATCAGTTTTCCACCCATATCGAAAATTTTGTATTCTTCCGATGCTGTATTGGAAATATTTAAAATATCCTTCACAGGGTTTGGATAAAGCCTGATATCAGTGAATATATTACCGGCATCTGTCGCTCCTTTTCCGGAAGATACCACGTTAAGTGTATAATCTTCTACCTGACCATAAGTATAAGATCCACAGGATGAAGTAGGGACGGAGCTGTATTTCATCATCACTCTCATTCTTGTTGTTCCCAGGGATGCGGTGGACGGAATCGTAATGGTTCCCGTAGCAGGAGATGTTGTAGAACCTGCCTTAGACCAGGCCAGCTCTCCGCTGTCTGTGAAATCCCCGTCTTGATTATAGTCAATGTAAACCGCATACGCCTCACTGTAAACGGTGGAAGTCCAGGTTGGTGTTACAGAAATAGTATAAGCATTGCCTCTGGTAACATTGGTGGAGATGGACGTGAAGTTTTCATAGCCCGCGGTTCCGGTCGATGAATTATTGATCGTACCGAATTTTACGTTGCCGATTCTTTCATCAGCGGTGTTGGTTGCGGATGCAGAACAATAGGAAACAGTACTGCCGGCAAGAGTGGTAACGCTTACCGTGTTGCTTGAAACGGAAGCATTTCCGGCTGCATCTTTTGCTCTAACGGTGAAACTGTAAGTGGTGGAAGGGGTCAGTCCCGTTACAGTATAGGAAGTGGAAGCCGTTGACCCGATCAATGATCCGCCCTGATATACGTCATATCCTGTCACAGCTACATTGTCAGTTGCTCCGGACCACGACAGGTTGGTAGTGGTGGAGGTTGTTCCTGAAGCCGTAAGGGCAGGAGCGGTAGGTGCTACAGTATCGGTAGTTCCCGAGCCTGCATTTACGGTAATATTGGCATTGTTTACATCAAAGAAAATGTGATTTGATCCTTTTACCATGATTCTTCCCGTGGTAGTTGAGGAATTAGGAATGGTTATGGCCTGTGATCCATCGTTCGGAGTTCCTGCCAGCAGAGTCGTCCAGGTGTTTCCGTTATCTGTGGACCAGAGAATATCCACATTAGCGGCATTCACACCGTTGGCCGTAGTTCCGGCCACGTTCCAGGTCACTGTCTGGGAGCTTCCTCCCGCATATGTGGTGGCGGAATTCTGTGAAGTAATATTGAAAGGGCCTGCCGTGCCATTTACCGTTACTACCATATCATCTGAGTTATTACCTGAACCTCCGGCCCTGTTATCACGTACAGTGAACCTGAAATTCAGGGTTCTTGCCACCGAAGGTAAAGCTTCCACTGTAATCTCTGATCCTGCAGTGGTAGTTGCCCCTGCCAGGACCGAAGCCATTCTCGGGAAATACCTTACCGGTGAGGTTGTTGGTACCCAGGATCTGAAAGTAGGGCCGGACGTCTTCGTTGCACTGGCTGCCGAGCTTGCTCCTGTCTGGGAAGAAGAGGCGTTGTCCATCTGCTCCCAGATATAGGTCAATGAATCACCGTTGGCATCAGTTCCTGTACCCGTAAGCATGAATGGGGTTCCTTTAGGAATTGTATAATCAGAGCCGGCATTGGCTGTTGGGATAGAATTTCCCGTATTGGTATTTACTGAGCATGTTTTCGCCTTGATATTATTGGTGATCTGCTGTATGCTGATCGCATGGAAGAAAGCGTCTGAATGCGGCTGGATATCCTGGCTGGTGATTCCGGCGTAACCCATAATGGTAGATCCGGAGCCTGGCTCCATATTCGCTCCTGTTCCTTCGTTGCTCATGGAAAAGGTATGATTTCCTCCAAACTGATGCCCCATTTCATGGGCAACATAATCGATATCAAAATTATCGCCCGAAGGAATCGCATCGGCCGGTGAAGTATAGCCGCTTCCTTTTGAACCGTTGACGCAGATACAGCCGATACATCCAGCATTGCCACCCCCCCCTGAAGCTCCGAACAAATGGCCGATATCATAATTTGCCTCACCAATCACAGATGTTAAAGTGCTCTGCAGCTGGGAATTCCAGTTATTCATCGCTGATGCCGGAGAATAAGGATCAGAAGAGGCGCTCGTATAGATTACAGCGTCATTATTAGCGATCAGGACCATTCTTGCAGCAAAATCTTTTTCAAAAACCCCGTTGACGCGGGTCATGGTATTATTCATGGCAGCCAGCGCATTGGCTTTGGTTCCCCCGAAATAGGCAGTATATTCCCCCGTACAGGAAAGAGCAAGCCTGAATGTTCTTAACCTGGCATCATCGGCATTAGGCCGGGCAGTGATATCGGTATTGGAAAGACCTTTCTGAGCTTCGTCTACAACCGTACATTCAAACTTATTGAGATTATCCCTTTTATCGGATTTTTTATAAACTACATAAGTAGACAGGTCTTTGGTGTAGGGTTCGATGAAAAGCGCGGATTTATCCCCGTAAATTTCCATGGAAGAAAGTCCGAGCGGAGAAATACTGAAATAAACGGTAGAATTAGGATCATTGAGACCTTCGCCAACATATGATTTAATGTCCGGATATCTGGCAGCCAGTTCCGGCGCGAAGTTGGAACTTTCACTTACCTTAAAGCTTTCCATTTTTCCATCAGCATTGGGGAAAGAAATAATGACCTCTGATTTTTCTCCCGCAAGCAGCCTTTTAGGTGCCTTGGCAAGGATGCTCTTTAAGCCGTTGATGTCCAGACTGTAAATGTTAGGATTTCGGATGGCTGTCTTGTTTTCGAAGATCCCCGAATAGGATTTTCCTGTCCCTTTAGACCAAAGGTGGTCGGTTTGTGCGAAGGAGATGCCTGAAAGGAGAAGCACCCCGATCATAGATAATTGTTTTTTCATAAAATATTTATTTGATTATGGAATATCAAATCTAATAAAAAAAATATCATGAAAAACAAAAATTTTTAAGAAATTTTTTAACTATTCATCTAAAATATTATGCGATACATTAAATATTCTTTAAAATGCATTATCTCAGAAAAAGAAAATAGCACACGAAATTGACGTGTGCTATAGTAGTATATTTTAACTTCCGATTTAGATCAGAGATTATATTTATGCTTACTTGGTAATATCTCTCCCGATCACCAGTCTCTGGATTTCTGAAGTTCCTTCTCCGATTGTACAAAGCTTGGAATCCCTGTAATATTTTTCGGCAGGGAAATCTTTGGTATATCCGTATCCCCCGAAAATTTGAACAGCATTGTTAGCGATCCTTACGCAGGCTTCGGAAGCATAAAGCTTTGCCATGGCACCTTCCCTGGTCATTTTCTGCTTGGCATTCTTCAAAGTTGCGGCTCTGTGGATAAGAAGCTCTGCGGCATCTATTTCAGTAGCCATATCAGCAAGCATGAAGTTCACTGCCTGAAAATCGGCAATAGGTTTTCCGAACTGATGTCTTTCCTTAGCGTATTTTAAGGCTGCTTTATAAGCACCTCGTGCTATTCCCAAACTTAAAGCGGCGATGGAAATCCTGCCTCCGTCCAGAATTTTCATGGCTTGTTTAAAACCTTCTCCAACCTCTCCCAAACGATGCGAATCCGGTACCCGAACGTTATCAAAGATCAGCTCTGCGGTTTCGGAAGCCCTCATTCCCAGTTTATTCTCCTTTTTACCTGAACTGAATCCCGGCATTCCTTTTTCCAAAACAAAAGCTGTAGAGTTGTTTTTAGCTCCTTTTTCCCCGGTTCTCGTCATTACAACGGCGATATCTCCGGAAATAGCATGCGTGATAAAGTTTTTGGCTCCGTTGATCACCCATTCATCACCGTCTTTTACTGCCGTGGTAGACATTCCTCCGGAATCTGAACCCGTGTTGTGCTCCGTAAGTCCCCAGGCTCCGATCACTTTTCCTGTAGCCAGTTGTGGAAGCCATTTGTTTTTCTGCTCCTCATTTCCGAACTCATAAATATGATTAGTACAAAGTGAATTGTGTGCTGCTACAGAAAGCCCGATAGAAGGATCTACCTGAGAAATCTCATCCAAAATAGCAACATATTCGTGATAGCCAAGACCAGAACCACCATATTGTTCAGGAACTACAATTCCCATAAAGCCCATTTCCCCAAGCTGATGAAACAAATCCTTTGGAAAAGTCTGGCTTTCATCCCACTCCATAATATGAGGTCTGATATTTTTCTCGGCAAAATCCCTTGCCGTTTCCGCTATCATTTTAATGTTGTTAATAGTCTCTGTATTCATATAAGTTATAGTTAAGGCTCAAAGATACTTAAATTGATTAAAAGCTAAAAAAAATTATCACCACTATGGCGCTATATTTATAATTTATTATTTTTCAGCATATTAAATTTCGATATTTAGTATTTCTCTAGTAAAAAATTTATGTTCCGGGGAGATGCCGACTAACTATTTTAACCGTTTGTTTGATAAAAATTTAATTTCACATTTTTTATTCCTGTCATCTCCATTTCCGGTTGTTAAATCTGATCCTTGCCAGGGCTGTGAAATTGCGTGCTAAGAGCTTCATTGATATAAGCATATTCACTAATAATCAATATCTATAAGTGTTTCCGCTTATATTTTTTATTTATAAGTATTTATGCTTATATTTGCAGAATGATAGCGGTCATTACCGGAGATATTATAAATTCACAACATGCAGATACAGAAGTTTGGATCACCAAACTAAAGAATCTCCTGGAAAATTGGGGAAGTTCACCGCTTGCATGGGAAATCTACAGAGGGGATGAATTTCAGTTTAAATGCAATATTGATGACGTTTTCTGGCGTTTTCTAGCTATAAAATCACTTATAAAAAGTCAGGAAAATTTAGATGTGAGAATTGCCATCGGCATTGGTGAAGAAAATTTCTCATCTGAAAAGATCACAGAGTCCAACGGAACCGCCTATGTAAATTCCGGAAGATTGTTGAATGATTTGAAGAATGACGGGCATACTGTTGCGATCAAAACATCCAGTGATATCGTAGACAGAGATCTTAATATCCTTCTGAAATGGTCATCCAAGGATTTTGATAACTGGACGGTGGCTACCGCGGAAATTATTCATGAAATGATCATGAATAAGGATATCACCCAGGAGGACCTGGCTAAAAGGTTTGCCATTTCACAATCGTCGGTAAGCCAGAGACTGAAACGGGCAAACTATGACCTTATTGTAGAAACCAACCAGTATTTCAGGAGGAAAATTGCAGAGCTGTAACATGATTTTCATAAAACTCATATTGGCCCACTTACTCGGAGACTTTGTTCTTCAGCCAAATTCATGGGTTGCAGATAAGGAGAATCGCATATTTAGGAGTAAATATCTGTATCTGCATATTCTGATCCACACGGCTTTGAGCCTGATCTTCCTTTGGGATCTGAAACTCTGGTGGGTAGCCGTTTCAGTAGGTATTTCCCACTTTATCATTGATGCGGCAAAGCTTAGCTTTCAAAATGTAAAGACCAAAAGAAACTGGTTTTTTATTGACCAGTTGCTTCACATCCTGGTCATTGCGGGTATCTCGCTTTATTTTCAGGAGTTTGATTTCGGTTTCCTGTATGATCAGGAATTTCTGAAAATTGTGACGGCTGCGTTATTTCTTACAGCCCCTGCTTCCATCTTCATTAAGATATTGCTGTCTTCATGGACCCCGGTTCCTGAGACACAAAACAATATACAAACCGAATCCCTGACAAGTGCAGGAAAGTATATAGGAATTTTGGAACGCCTGCTGGTATTTACATTTATCTGGGTAGACCATTGGGAAGGAGTGGGCTTTATGGTGGCCGCAAAATCTGTTTTCAGGTTCAGCGACCTTGCGCAGGCCAAACAGAGAAAACTTACGGAATATGTGCTTATAGGAACCCTCCTGAGTTTCGGAATGGCTGTTTTAACAGGTATTTTAATTAAATAATATAAATCTAATAAGAATTTAGAAAATGGAAAAAAAAGAAATGTTGTATGAAGGTAAGGCAAAACAGGTATTTGCTACCGATAATCCCGATGAAGTAATCGTACGTTTCAAAGACGACGCTACAGCATTTAACGCTCAAAAAAGAGGCCAGGTGGACCTGAAAGGGGAAATGAACAATGCCATCACCACTCTTATTTTTGAGTACCTGAATGAAAAAGGGATTAAGACTCATTTCATTAAGCAACTGAACGAAAGGGAACAATTGGTGAAAAAAGTTTCCATCATTCCTCTGGAAATGGTAGTAAGAAACTATTCTGCAGGAAGCATGGCCCAAAGGCTTGGAGTGGAAGAGGGAATCAAATCACCGGTGACCATATTTGATATCTGCTACAAGAAAGATGAATTGGGAGACCCGCTTATCAATGATCATCATGCTGTTTTCTTAGGTCTGGCCACTTACGAAGAACTTGATCAGATGTATGAGCTTACCTCAGACATCAATGATATCCTGATAGATCTGTTTGATAAAATCAACATCATTCTGGTAGACTTCAAAATCGAGTTAGGCAAAACCTCTACCGGGGAAATTATCCTGGCAGATGAAATTTCTCCGGATACCTGCAGGCTTTGGGATAAAGATACAATGAAAAAATTAGACAAGGACCGTTTCCGAAGAGACCTTGGAGAAGTAACGGAAGCCTATGTTGAAATTTATAACAGATTGAAAAATTTACTTGGTAAATAAGACATTAGAAGTTAGGTATCAGTAGCCAGCATGAATCCGGAACGAGAGTTTAAAAGAATCTGCAAGACCTCCGGTACAAAGACAGCTCAACGTCCTTAATCAGGAATCGGTTATTCTATATCTTCTAATATCGGTTTGCTGAAAAGCAGGAAGAACAATAATAAGGATAAATTGAAGTTAACTTATATTAAATTTCAGCATCTAATATCTAGTATCTAACTTCTAAATTTAGAAAAAATAGAAATGAAAAGTTTAGACCTTCATAAAAGTGAATATTTAAAACAGTTTAAAAACCAGCCTTACGGAAGAAACCTTTTCAGGACCCAGGAAGAGGAAAGACTGGATGCGCCGAATGAAGAATGTGGTATTTTCGGGCTGTATTCGGATAATGATCTGGATACGTTTTCTCTTTCACAATTCGGGCTTTTTGCATTACAGCACAGAGGCCAGGAAGCCTGTGGTATTTCCGTTTTGAAGAACGGCAGGATCAGTAACCTGAAAGACGAAGGATTGGTTTTAGATGTTTATAAAGATATCCAGGATCCGGAAACTTTTATGGGAAATTCTGCGATCGGGCATACCCGGTACACTACGGCAGGAGATAAAAAGAAATATAATTTCCAGCCTTTTTTCGCTAAAAACGAATATGATCAGATTATACTTTCCATTGCGCATAACGGGAATCTTACCAATGCCAGAGAATTGAAAGCTGAACTGGAAGCTGAAGGCGTGGTTTTCAGAGCCACTTCCGATTCTGAGGTTATTTTAAGACTGATCCAGAAGAATCTTGACCTGGGCCTTCGGGGAGCCATCAAAGTTACCATGGAAAAAATTCAGGGAGCTTATTCCGTAATAGGGATGACGAGAAATAAATTCTTTGCATTCAGGGATTTCAATGGTATCCGTCCTTTGGTTTTAGGTGTCATTGATGAAAAAACCTATGTGGTTGCTTCTGAATCTGTGGCCTTAGATGCCGTAGGAGCACAATATGTACGGGATATTTTGCCCGGTGAGATTATCTATACCAATGAAAATGAGCCGGGGAAACTTCATTCCTACATGGTGAACGAGGAGAAGGGAAGACAGAGGATCTGTTCTTTTGAGTATATCTATTTCGCAAGACCCGACTCTTATCTTGAAAACATCAACGTATACGAAATAAGGGAGAAATCAGGAGAAAAGATCTGGGAGCAGGCTCCTGTGGAAGCTGACCTGGTCATCGGAGTTCCGGATTCGGGAGTTCCGGCTGCCATAGGTTTCTCAAAAGCCTCAGGAATACCATTCCGCCCGGTACTGATCAAGAACCGATATATCGGAAGAAGCTTTATCGTACCAACCCAGGAAATGAGAGAAAGGGTAGTAAACCTTAAGCTGAATCCTATCATTTCTGAAATTAAAGATAAAAGGGTGGTAATCATTGATGATTCCATCGTCCGTGGAACCACCTCAAAAAGGCTGGTGAAAATCCTGAAAGATGCGGGAGTAAAAGAGATCCATTTCAGAAGTGTTTCGCCGCCCATTATCGCACCCTGCTATCTGGGGATCGATACACCATCCAAGGATGACCTGATCTCTGCCAATATGACCACGGAAGAGCTCAGAAATTATTTAGGTGTTGACTCTCTGGAATTTTTGAGCACCGAGAATTTAAAAGAAATCCTGGGATCTTCCAACCATTGTTTCGGATGCTTCACAGAACAATATCCGGTAGAAAAAGGAGAAGAAGTAGAGCTGTTTAATTAACAGCTACAAAATAAAGATCATCAAAAAAAGGCCAGCTTATCAATAATAAGTCTGGCCTCTTTATAAAGTTAAAATTGGTTATATTAGAATTTATAATTCAAACCTAGCTGGAAGACCCTGTTATTTAACGGGTTTGTTCCTTCAGGCTTATGATTACGCATATCCGTTAAGCCGTTAACGTATCTTGCACTGATCCCGAAATGAGAAGTGAAATCATAGCCAAGTCCTAAGGCTAAGCCCAGATTGAATTTGTTGATATCATCCTTATCCATATCTTCAGAATAAGAATTTGTTTGGGTTGTGGTACTATTTCCTTCTGTAGTGGTAACAGTACTTTCACCTTTGACTTTACCATTCAGGAAATAGCTGAACTCAGGACCTGCTTCAATATAAAAGTTTTGTACAGGTCTCATCTGAACCATCAGCGGTACCGAGATGTAATTTAAGGTATTCTTAAACTCTTCCCTCGTTTCTATACTTCCGTTCTCGGTGGTTACTTCCGAAGATGAAATAACGTTTCTTGCCCCCATCTGGTTATACAAGACTTCCGGCTGAATGCTGAATTTCTGAGACAGCGGAATATTTACAAAAGCCCCTGCATGAAATCCTAACTTCTGATTATTAAGACTAAGCTCCTGCTCACTGAAGGAAGCGGAGTTCCCACCTGCCTTTATACCAAATCTTACCGGTTCTTTTTCCTTTTTTAACAGAGTTGTGGTCTCTATTATTGTTTCCGTTTTTGTTTCTTGGGCAAATGCTAAAGTGCCGGCGGCAAGTGTTAGTCCTAGAAATAACTTCTTCATAATTTTTATTTTTTTTATTGTATTGTTATTATTCCTGATATTTCAATCAGACTTGAATTATTTTGCAAATTCCTTGCCAAAACGTTTAAGCTATGGGTTTTAGAGGATAAAAATATTATAGCCAGAATTTAGAATGATCTGCAAATGAATACCTTTATAAAGGATCCTACAGTGGTTAATATTCTAATGGCCGGACAAAACAGAAATAAAAAAGACCACCCTTTCAGGCGGCCTTTTATCAAATTCAAAAATTATTTATTTAAACTTATATGCTAAACCGATCTGGAAAACATTGTTTTTTCCTTCCGGCTGAATGCCATTTGTTTCTTTGGCAATATCCACCACACCTGCAACGTATCTTGCAGTAAGACCAATATTAGGTGTGAAATAGTAACCTGCACCTAGACCGATACCAAAATCAAACCCTTTGATATAATCATCGGCATCAACTGATACAGACTGGTATTTGAATTTGGATCCCACTAAGAAACTGAACTGTGGTCCTGCCTCCAGGTATAGGTTAGGAAGGGCATTGTATTGGAACATTACAGGAACCGAAATATAGCTTAAATTCACTTTAAGATCTTCCATTCCATCCGCTTTTGCTCCTAAACCGTTATATAAGATCTCCGGCTGAACACTGAACTCGGAAGCAACCGGGATATTGGCGAAGGCCCCGCCGTAAAATGAAGCTTTGGCCTTAAACCCATCATCGGAAATAGAAGCGATATTGAGACCTGCTTTTACTCCGAAATTTACAGGAGATGAAGATTGTCTTTTTTCCTGAGCAAATGCCAAAGAACTTACAGCGATTGCTGTTCCCAAGAGTAATTTTTTCATAGTTATTGATTTTTTATTAACATCTTTATTTTCTGTTAACCTTTATGCAAATCTCTTGCCAAAAAATATTAATTTAGAAAATTATTAATAAAAAAAGGTTGGGTTTATTGTATAAAACCCAACCTTTCTATTGAAATTAAAATTTGTTACTGAATGTTTGCTGATTAAAATTTGAAAGCCAAACCTACCTGGAAAACATTGTTTTTTACGGAATCGCCACTGTTTTCCTTATAGATGTCAGTCAAGCCGGCTGTATACCTTGCTGTGATTCCTAAATTAGGCAAGAAATAATATCCCGCACCAATACCGATACCGAAATTAAACGTATTGAAATCATCCTTGTCCAGCTCTGTAATTTCAGATCCGTTAGCATTTCCGTTGGTAGAGCTCTTGAATTTATCCTTAGCGCTTACCAGGAAGCCAAATTCCGGACCTGCTTCCAGATATAAATTAGGAAGGGCGTTGTACTGGAACATTACAGGTACGGCAATGTAACCCAGATTTCTCGAATATTCGGCTTTATAAGTATTACCTAATACTGTAGTTTCCCTTGTTACTTTGGAACCAAGATCATTATAAATAACTTCTGGTTGAACGCTGAATGAGCTGGCTACCGGAATATTGGCAAACACACCGGCGTTAAAACCTATTCTGGATTTTGAATCATCTAAATCTGCACCATCCGTAAGAGAGGAAACGTTCATACCCGCCTTAACCCCAAATGTTACCGGCTTTACCGGCGTACTTGTTGACGTAGTCTGGGAAAATGCCAATGATCCTGCAGTGACTGCTAATCCTAAAATTAACTTTTTCATAATTTAATTTTTAATATTCTACTATTTCTAATTTTAAATTTTACTACTGTCAATCGAATTGACCCAGAGTATCTTTCAAATTGCTTGCCAAAAATATTTTTCATGATAAAAGTCAATAAAAAAAACCATCTGGAAAATAGACGGTTTTTATTTTAATTTACTGATTATCAAATGAATTGCAACTACACCTATTAATATTTAGCTGTCTGCCATAACTATATATTGTCCAGTTTTTTATAGAACCGTAGAGATTCTGCAATATTTTTTTTACTGCATTGATGATCAAATGTACATGAGCCAATGCCTGAAAGCAGGGAGAAATTGATCTTATGATCAGTATTCTTTTTGTCATTCAGGAGCAGGGCGAAAATATCATCATCCTTAAATTCGCTGATATCGAGGTACGGGTAATATTTCCGGATATTGTCTATGATCATAGTGGAATCATCTTCGGATAATAAACCTTCCTGATAGGATAGGTAAGCCTCACAGATCATTCCGGCGGCTACGGCTTCTCCATGAAGAATGGGATTCCCTTGTTCCAGGCATAAACTTTCGATGGCATGACCGATGGTATGGCCGAAATTCAGGGTTTTCCTGATATTTTTTTCATGAAAATCTTTTTCTACCACCTCCTGCTTGATATCCATGGAAGTCTGGATATGGGGGATTACCGCTTCCATATCAAGCTTCTGGATTCTGGTAAGGTTTTCCCAATGGATCTTGTCTGCTATCAGGCCATGTTTCAGCATCTCTGCAAAACCACTTCGCAATTCTTTAAAAGGCAGCGTTTCCAGGAATTTGGGATATACAAAAATCTGTTCCGGAAAGGTGAAGGTCCCTACCATATTTTTGTAATGCATCAGGTCAATTCCTGTTTTACCTCCTATAGAGGCATCACACATCGCTAAAAGGGTGGTAGGGATATTGATAAACCGGATCCCTCTTTTATAGGTGGAAGCCACAAAACCGCCCATATCTGTGATAACGCCACCTCCGAGATTGATGACAAGCGCTTTCCTGTCTGCCTGCATTTCCGTCAGGATTTCCCAAAGCTGGTTGGCGGTCTGGATATTTTTCATTTCTTCACCGGCTTCAATTTCCAGGATTTCAAATTTCAAATCGGTCTCCATATTTCCTAACAGTGCGGGAAGGCAATATTCATGCGTGTTCTCGTCTGTCAGAATGAATATCTTGCTGAAAGATTTCATGTGAAGAAAGTCATTGAGCTGAGAAAAAGTATCGTCTAATAGTGTTATCATGTTCAGGATTCTATAAATTAACAGTGATCTATTGTTGCAAAGTTATGATTCTAAATTTTTAACTCGTAACTAAATTACTATCTTTGCAGAAATATTTAGAATGAGCAGAGATAATAATAATTCAGAAAAACCTAAAAGACCAAGAATTTCAGCAAGAAAAAATTCTGATAATTCTCATGCTTCTAAATCTGGAAATTCTTCAGGATCAAAGTTTTCAAAGAAATCTTTCCCAAAAGCCGGTGAGAGAAGCCTTGAACGTAAAGGAACAGGTGGCAAACCGAAAAGAGGAGAAAAAGATTTTGATACAAGGGATAAGTATGAAAGAGGTAACCTGAAATATGGTAAAAAACCTTTTGGAAAAAATGACAGGGATGAAGACAGGGCAAAATCTTTTGTTCAGAAAAGAAAACTTAATAAAATAGACAAGGATCTCCATAAGGACACTATCCGTCTTAATAAGTATATTGCCAATTCGGGGATTTGCAGCAGGAGAGAAGCGGATGAACTGATCAGCCAGGGGCTGGTGGAAGTGAACGGAAAGGTGATCACTGAAATGGGCTATCAGGTTCAGAAAACCGACAGGGTAGTTTTCGACGGCCAGAGCATTACTCCTGAAAAGCCTGTTTATGTACTTTTGAACAAACCAAAAGGATACATATCTACCACAAAGGATGAAAAGGCAAGGAAAACAGTTATGGATCTGGTAGCTAATGCTTCTCCTTACAGACTGTTCCCTGTGGGAAGATTAGACCGCTCCACCACCGGAGTTATCCTGCTGACCAATGACGGGCATCTCACCAAAAAGCTTACCCATCCTTCTTTTGATATTAAGAAAATCTATCATGTGACCCTGGACAGAAAACTCTCCGGAGAGGATATGCAGGCCATTGCTGACGGGATACGGCTGGAGGAAGGCGTGGCTGTTGTAGACCAGATATCATATATCGAAGGAAAGCCCAAAAATGAAGTGGGAATAGAGATACATATCGGATGGAACCGTGTGATCAGAAGGATCTTCCAAAGATTGGGCTATGAGGTTGAAGCCCTGGACAGGGTAATGTTTGCCGGACTTACTAAGAAAAATATCAAGCGGGGACACTGGAGAATTTTAACAGAACTGGAAGTGAATAACTTAAAGATGCTTTAATCCGGTTTAACATTTAAATTATGAGTTATAGGTTTCAGTTTAATTTTAATCCCATGTAATTCTCTATCATACTTATAGCTCATAATTTTTGTGACAATCATACCAAAAAGACGTAGATGAACTCTACGTCCTTTTTATTTCAGGATCTTTATATATTATGGTCTGCCCGGATCAGCCTAAAACCGTCACTCCTTTCTGAAGCATCTCATAGATCGCATCTCTTCCGTTGTCCGGCTTTACATTTACGGCTTTTGTCCCATTGAAATGCAGACAGGTGATATATCCGTTCGCAACAGCATCCAGACAGGTAAACTTCACACAATAGTCAAGCGCTAATCCGACAATTTCCAATAACTGGATATCATGGTACTTCAAGAAATCATCCAATCCGGTTTTCATAAAGTGATTGTTATCCTGAAAGCCGCTATAGCTGTCTATTTCAGGATTTTTACCTTTCTGGACAATATGGGTCACTTTATCCCTGTTCAGGTCCTGATGAAATTCTGCACCGAAAGTTCCCTGTACGCAATGATCCGGCCACATGAACTGTGGAACCCCGTTAAGAATAATGCTTTCACCTACCTTTTTTCCATTATTGCTGGCAAAGCTCTTATGATTGGCAGGATGCCAGTCCTGGGTAAGGACGATCTGGTCATATTCATTCTCTTCCATCAGCAAGTTGATATAGGGAATAATTTCATTGGCTCCCGGAACCGCCAAAGCACCTCCTTCACAAAAATCATTCTGCACATCTACGATTATTAACGCTTTTTTCATGTTTTGATTTCTCGAATTTTTGATAAATTTACAAAAACAATATTCAAAAATTTATCCAAAACAGGATTATCGGACAAATCGGCATGCTATGAAGGTCAGGATGGTTTTTCATCAGGTGACACAGCACAGGTGATATGCTATGAAGGGATACAGGGCCTGCAATACCGAATATATTAATTAATACAACAGCAATGAGTAATATGGAAGAAAAGAAATTTCCCATCGGACAGTTTAAAAAGCCGGAACATATTTCAGATGTGGATTTGGAACAGTATATAAGAGTAATAAAGAATTTTCCGGGAAGGCTGAAAAATCTGATTGAAAACTTTACTGATGAGCAATTGGATACCCAGTACAGGGAAGGGGGCTGGACTGTAAGGCAGCTTATCAATCATATCGCAGACAGCCATATCAACAGTTTTATCCGCTTTAAGCTGGCCTTAACGGAGGAAAATCCCACTATAAAGCCTTATGACGAAGCAAGATGGGCCGAGCTGCAGGACAGCATCAACATTTCCGTAAAGCCTGCCATGAGGATGATCAAAGGAACTCACCAGAGATGGTATACATTGCTTAAAACCCTTACCAATAAGCAGTTTGAACGGACATTCCACCATCCCGAACAAAATGAGAATTACGATCTGAGAAATTACCTGGCCTTTTATGTATGGCATTGTGATCATCATTTCGCCCATATTGAAAATCTGAAGCAGGAAAAAGGTTGGTGAGAAAAAGTCTTCATAGCCGGATCTGTTTTGAAGAGATGACAGAACGGATTTCCATATTGACAGAAAATTCCCCGGCGAAGTGGGGAAAAATGAATGTTTGCCAGATGTTGAGGCATTGTGATCTCGTTCTCCAGATCGCGTTGAAAAAAGTAGTTCTTCCGGAAACTAATATGATTTTTAGTATCATAGGAATACTCACAAAAAAAGAAATGTGGGTTTTTAATAACGGAATTCCACGAAACATGCCTACTTTTCAAAAACTAATCGTTAATTTTGAATGTGATTTTGATGAATCCAAAAAAAATCTTCTGAAAACAATGGGGGATTACCTCGCTGCTTTTGAAACGGGAAACCTGCCTGAAAAACACGTTCTTTTCGGGCATATGAGGCCGGAAGACTGGGGATTTTTAGAGTATAAACATCTTAATCATCACCTTAAACAATTTAATGTATGAGTTTTTTTGATAAAATATTTGGTGGTAAAGAAGAAATTGCAGAACAGAAATCTTTCTGGAAAAAAATAGAGTCGGAAGAAGATCTGGCAAAAGCCATTGAAAGCTCTTACCATAATAAAATTGCAATATTTAAACACTCAACCAGCTGCTTTATCAGTAAAACAGTATTGAAGAATTTTGAAAAAGAAATAGAAGCTACAGACCTGAAAGCTGATCTTTATTACTTAGATCTGCTTGCATACAGATCTGTCTCAAATAAAATAGCAGAAGATTTCGGAATAAGGCACGAAAGTCCTCAGCTGATAGTCATAGAAAATGGCAAAGCCATAAACCACGCATCGCATCAAAATATATCTACAAGCCAGATAATATAATGAAGAATATCAATAATTATTTAGCACAGGTTTTAAATGTTCCTCTTGAAAAAGTGAACATGTGCAGCTTACACTATGAAGTAAAGAAAATACCTAAAAACCAGTTTCTTTTGCAATATGGTGAAATATGCAGATACATATTCTTTGTTGAAAAAGGACTCTTGAAGATGTATTCCATTGATAAAAACGGTAAAGAACATATCATCCAGTTCGCTCCCGAAAGCTGGCTTATTTCTGACAGAAGCAGCCTTTATTTCAATGAAAAGTCCATTTATTATATAGAAGCTGTTGAAGACTCCGAAGTTTTATTTCTGCATCCTGATTTTTTCAATAAATTAATGGAACAGTTCCCCAACAGCATTGAAAGAAGTGATATTCTACTGCAAAAACATATCAGAAGCCTCCAGAACAGGATCAATTCTTTGTTGGGAGAGACCGCTGAAGAAAGATATATGAAGTTTATCAAAATGTATCCGGACCTGCTATTAAGGGTTCCTCAATGGATGATTGCTTCTTATCTGGGGATAACCCCTGAAAGCTTGAGCAGAGTGAGAAAGGAGCTGGCCAGAAAAAACTTTGTTCCGGACAGATAATATACTCTCTGGCAAATTGACCCGTTCAGGTGGTATAATCCCTTCGTGTTTCATCCGTTATATCACACTCTGCTATGATATTGACAAGTCCCGAATAATGCTATAATAAAGGGCTGTTATAAATCAAAGTATTATGATTTAAGTCATAAATATTTAACATAATATTAGTTTAGTTTTGTATTACACCACAAAATTAGTATTATGAAAGAGATTGTATTAACCCTAGTTTTAGGATTAACCGCCTTTGGCTGTAAGAAAGAACCCCAGGTACAGATAAATTCAACGGCAGATACTACAGCTGCTATAGATAATATACGTGCCGGGACAATTCCCGTAACACCTGATACTGCAGATACAGCATCTAAAACCAACAGTATTTCCAAAAAAGATTCAGTTAAGATTACTGAATAAATCGTTTCAATCTACTGGCCGATCGTGGCCTTATGAGAAAATCTCATTTGACGCAACACATGTTATTGCCTGTTTTTAACTGGCCTTTATTCTATTATTAAAAAATAATTACTTTTTCACATTAAAAAAGAAATAAAATAGAGTATATCGTTAATAATTGATAAATATTTTAACTTTATTTAACGTTTTTAAATATTTATAAACATTGATAAGGTTTAATATTTGCATTCTATCTACGGTACTCCCCAATGAATTTTTACTAATAGATGATTGATTAGAAAGATTAACAACACATTAAAAACAACAATTATGGTTATTAAGGAAGAAATTTTGCGTTCAATGGGAGCTAGTATAAAACATTACGGTTCTTCGGAATTTATTTTCAGCGAAGGAGACCAGCCTAACTATTATTATCAGATTATAAAAGGGGAGGTTAAGCTGAACAACTATTATGAAGACGGAAAAGAATTCATTCAGAATATTCTGTCAGACGGGCAAAGCTGTGGAGAATCCATTCTTTTTATAGACAAGCCTTATCCTATGAATGCAGAAACACTTACGGAATGCAGTGTTTTAAGACTCCACAAATCCGCATTCTTCGAATTATTAGAAAAATCACCCCGGCTGTGCATGGAAATCAGCAGTTTCCTTTCTCAGCGGCTGTACTACAAATTTATTATGATGCAGAATATCTCTTCTCAGAATCCTACCACAAGGCTTAAGGCGTTGATGGATTATCTTAAGAGTTTTCAGAGTGACAGCAAGCCTTATTCTTTTATGGTTCCGTTCACAAGGCAGCAGATGGCCAGCCTTACAGGTCTCTGTGTAGAGACTGCGATAAGAACGATCAAGGTAATGGAAAAAGATAAAATCGTAAAGATCCGGGACCGAAAAATCCTATATTAAGCAATACCGAATTTGCGGTTTTATTCCAAAAACACCTATGATGAGAACAATCAGTTGCATGAACATCAGCGAAGAGCTTTTATACTCTTCCGGAGCAGAGACTAAGGTATATAAAACCGGAGAATTGATTTTCAAGGAAGGAGATCAGGCCCTTTATTTTCACCAGATCGTAAGCGGTAAAGTAAAGCTCAATATTTATAATGAGGAAGGGAAGGAGTTTATTCATAACATTCTGGGAGAGAAACAAAGTTTTGGAGATTCTTTAATGTTCCTGGACAAAATGTATCTGATGAATGCCGTAGCTCTGGTACCTACCGAAGTTATAAGGCTGAGTAAAAAAAGCTTTCTGGACTTGTTGAAAAGAATCCCCGATCTTTCGATAGAAATGAATACATGCCTTTCCCAACGGCTTTATTATAAAGCTGTTATGATACAAAATATGGCATCCAATAATCCGGTTTTAAGATTAACCGGATTATTGGATTATCTTAAAAGCTTTCATGACTGTGATAGTGCGCATTCTTTTTCCGTAGAATTAACCAGGCAGCAGATTGCCAACCTGGTAGGTCTCCGGGTGGAAACCGTTATCAGAGCTTTAAAAAAAATGGAACGAAACGGAAAAATCAAACTCGAAAACAGAAAAATTCTTTATTAATTCAGGCAGATATGACTCAGGTCATAAAAAAGTGAATTAATCAATGGTAACTTTGAGATATAATAATTCATGTTCCTTTCGCCTCTAAATGAGGAAGTAAAACAGGCTTAATTAAGCTTATCATTCAAATCCAAATCATTGCCGTCTAATACTAGTCACGGAGGGCAATACATCACTTAATATTAATCACAAAAAATTTAGTTATGAGCACCAGAAATTCAAGAAATCGTAGTTCAAGAGGAAACAGTTCATCCGGAAACCTTGAAGAAGTATACCAATTAGGTTATGACCATGGTTATAACGATGCATCGAGAGATGAAGATTATGATGATGATTTCTCAGAATATGAAGATTATTTTGATGACGACTATGAAAATAGTTATGATGACGATGATTACGAGGATTATGATGATTATGAAGACGACGATGATGACTACGAGGACGATGAAGATTATGATGAAGACTATGACGATGAAGAGGACGACAGAGGCCGTGGAGGAAGAGGAAGAGGAAACCAGGCAAGAGACAGCCAGGGAAGATTTACCTCAAACAGGGGTAGAGGCGGTTCCCGTGGTGGCTCAGGTTCCGGATCCGGTTCCAGGTCAGGCGGCAGAGGCAGGTCATCATCAGGAAATGGGACATCAAGAAGAGGTTTTGCTTCAATGAGTAAAGCAGAACGTACAAGAATTGCCCGTATGGGAGGCCAGGCTTCTCATGGTGGCGGCAGAAGATCTTCAGGTTCAGGAAGAGGATCAAATTCAGGAGGCAGCAGCGGTTCAGGTCGAGGCTCTAATTCAGGAAACGGAACATCAAGAAGAGGTTTTGCTTCAATGAGTAAAGCAGAACGTACAAGAATCGCCCGTATGGGAGGCCAGGCTTCCCATGGTGGCGGCAGATCTTCCGGCAGATCCGGTTTTGGAGGCAGACGTAATTCATAATTCTTTTTCCATGATTACCTCTTTATTAAACGTAAAGGGGTAATCTTTCATAACCAAAACACCAATCATATTATGGCAACTAAAACAACAGAAAATACTACTGCAACAGCGGCTACAGAAAAAAAAACCACTGTAGGAAATGCTAAAGTAAAGGACAATGAAATGAAAAATGCTCCGCTACATAAATTTTTCGTGAGCTCTCTTAAAGATATTTATTATGCTGAAAATGCAATCATTGAAGCTTTGGAAAAAATGCAGGCGGCAGCAACCACCGAAGAGCTTCAGGATGCTTTCGAGGATCATCAGCTTCAGACCAAAAAGCATGTAAGCAGGCTGGAAAAGGTCTTTAGTCTTATCGATGAAAAACCCGAACAAAAAGAATGTGAAGCAATAAAAGGGATCATAAAAGAGGGAGAAGAAATTATTAAATCCACTGAAGAGGGCACCATGACAAGAGATGCCGCTTTGATCATTGCTGCACAAAAAGTGGAACATTACGAAATAGCCACCTATGGAGGCCTTGCCCAGCTCGCCATTACCATGGGACATGATAAAGTGGCGGATCTGCTGGAAAAAACACTTCAGGAAGAGGAAGATACAGATTATAACCTCACTGAAATTGCAGAAACATTCATCAATTTTGATGCAGAGCAAGAAGATTAGTTTTTTTATATAAGCCATGTAGGATCAGCTTATTGTTCTATGTGGCTTATTTTAACCACGAATACTCAATATATGAATTGTCAGAAAATAGTAAAAACACTGAAATCTGATCACTTTACCAAAGTCGTCAACAAAGGTGACTGGTTTGAAGAAGGAGCTACCATTTACGCAAAAGAAATAAAGGACAATATCTTTTTGCTTTTCGTTATTCTAAAGGGCATTGATATAGAAAACATACAGGCGCTGATTGCCCATTTCGATTGCTTCAACAGCATCGGACTAAAAGAGCCGGAACAGATCATGTTCTATCTGTCCATAAAAGACAAAGAGGATCTCCATTATTTTGAAAAATATTTAAAAGTGACTGATAACTAATAACCTTTAACATATGATATTTGAAAATGATACTTTAAGATACTCCGGTTTATATGACAAAAACAATGTAATTGAAAATGAATCCTTATTTCCTGGTGTTATTAATTCTTACGGTGTTACAGCATTTCTCATCAAATCTTTGGAAAAGATTAAAAACAATGCGAAATGTGAGGTCCTGAAAAAAGTAATAGACACCTGCATTCAGGAATATATACTGCATATCAGTGAGTATCATTATGAAAGTTCCGGTCACATGAATGCTGAAATAAAGATTAACAATTCATCTTTTACCCTGTATGCTAAAACCGCTTACTATAAAGTCTTAAAAGAAGAAGAGTATCTTAATAAGTTACTAAGCAGACTGGAAGCCGATACCCATGAATCAGTCACCCTGGATATTGCCGAATAGCTTCAATTTATTTTATACCACCTAACCACAAAATGAACAGATATGAAAGACAGAAAACAGAGTAAAAAGGTAGACCAGCTGGAATCATTCAGCACTTCCAACGAAAATGAGAAACTGACTACCAATCAGGGATTAAAGATCAACAATAACCAGGATTCCCTGAAGGCCGGAGACAGAGGCCCTACTTTATTGGAAGATTTCATTTTCAGGGAAAAAATTACGCATTTTGACCATGAAAGGATTCCCGAAAGAGTTGTTCATGCCCGTGGCTCAGGTGCACATGGTGTTTTTAAGCTTACAAAAAGTCTGGAAAAATATACCAAAGCCCGGTTTTTGACTGAAGTGGGAAAGGAAACCCCGATCTTCATACGGTTTTCAACAGTAGCGGGAAACAGGGGCAGCACAGATCTCGCAAGAGATGTAAGGGGCTTTGCCGTAAAATTCTATACCGATGAGGGTAATTATGACCTGGTAGCCAACAATATGCCGGTATTCTTTATTCAGGATGCCATTAAATTTCCGGATCTCGTTCATGCGTTAAAGCCTGAACCTCACAATGAGATCCCGCAGGCAGCTTCCGCTCATGACACATTCTGGGATTTCATTTCACTGATGCCGGAAAGTATGCACATGATCATGTGGCTGATGAGCGACAGAGCCATCCCGAGAAGCTACAGGATGATGGAAGGCTTCGGTGTCCATTCATTCAGATTCATTAATGAGGAGGGAAAGGCACACTTCGTAAAATTCCACTTTAAACCCAGACTGGGAGTACATTCCGTAGCATGGGATGAGGCCCAGAAGATTTCGGGTGTTGATCCGGATTTTCATAAAAGAGACCTGTGGGAAGCCATTGAAACCGGAAATTTCCCTGAATGGGACTTCGGGGTACAATTAGTTCCGGAAGAAGATGAAGATAAATTTGACTTTGATCTTCTTGATCCCACCAAGATTATCCCTGAAGAAATAGTTCCTGTAGAACTTGTAGGAACCATCACACTGAATAAAAACCCGGAAAATTTCTTCGCAGAAACCGAGCAGATCGCTTTCCATCCGGGACATCTTGTTCCGGGAATCGACTTCAGCAATGATCCCCTGTTGCAGGGAAGATTATTTTCCTACACAGATACCCAGCTGATCCGGCTTGGTTCTCCGAACTTCCACGAAATTCCCATCAACAGATCCGTTAATACGGTTCACAATAACCAGCGTGACGGCTACATGAGACAACAGATCGCAAAAGGGAAAGTGAGCTATGAACCCAATTCTATCGGTGGCGGATGCCCGTTCCAGGCTATGATGTCCGAAGGCGGCTTTACCTCACATCAGGAAAAAGTTTCCGGCACGAAGGTAAGACAACGTAGCAAAAGCTTTGTGGATCATTATTCCCAGGCGAAATTATTTTACAACAGCCAGTCGGCTCCTGAAAAGATCCATCTTCAGAATGCCCTCATCTTTGAATTGTCAAAAGTGACCATTCCCGAGATCCGCGAAAGGCTGGTAAGCCAGCTGGCATTTATTGATAACTTCCTGGCATGGAGAGTAGCCGAAAAGCTGGGAGTAAACGTTAAAGACCTGAATTTTCCTAACCAGAGCATCCCTGCGGATGGCAATGCCCTAGAACTTCAGAGTGAGGAAAGAGATCCTGAAACCATGATCTCAGAAGCCCTGAGTATGAAAAACACGATTAAAAATACTATTAAAAGCCGCAAGATAGGCTTTATCATGGCTAATGGAGCCGATGGCAAGGCGATCAATGATCTAAAGACAAAACTGGAGGCAGAAGGAGCCAAAGTAGAAATTATCGGGCCAAGTGTGGCACCTGTTACTACCAATGACGGAACAACGCTGGTCCCTCTTCATTCGCTTACCAGTACTGCCAGTGTCTGTTTTGACGCTTTATTCATCTGTGCCGGCGCTGATTCTACGAAAGAGCTTCTGATCCCTGAGAACAAGCATCTTGTTTTGCATTTCATCAATGAGGCTTACAAGCATTGTAAGGCTATTTACTTCGGGGCAGAAACGGAGCCTTTTTATATGAACAGTAATGTAGGCACCAAGCAACATGAAGATCCGGCTATTATTACCTGGGAAGATCGCAATCCTGATGATAAATTCATCACCGCGGTCGCCCAGCACAGAGTCTGGGATCTTGAACTGGAAAGAAATTCTCAAACCTAGAGTAAAAACAATCACCACCTTCACACCACACACTTAAAAAATATTACTTATGAAAGCAGCAGTTTTTCACGCTCCGGGAAGTATCACTTGTGATACAGTAGAAGATCCGCAGATTCAAGATCCCAATGATATCATCCTGAAAGTTACCTCTACAGCCATTTGTGGTAGCGATCTGCACATATATTCCGGAGGGATTCCACAACCCCGCCCCATGGTAATGGGACATGAATTTATGGGAATCGTGGAAGAAACCGGCAAAAATATAACGAACCTTAAGGTAGGCGACAGAGTGGTTGTTCCTTTTCCTATCGCCTGCGGCAGCTGTTTCTTCTGCCAGCATGACCTTCCTACAGCCTGTGAACATAGTAATCCTGATCATTATGGCCCGGAAGGCGGCATTTTCACGGAAAAAGGAGGCGCCCTGTTCGGCTATACAGATCTCTACGGTGGATACAATGGCGGGCAGGCGCAATATGTAAGGGTACCTTACGCCCATTTCGGTCCCAGAAAGGTGTCTGAAAATCTTACTGACGAGCAGGTTCTGTTCCTTACAGATATTTTTCCTACAGGCTATACCGGCGTAATGTGGGGAGATCTGAAGGGAGATGAGACCGTTGTCATTTTCGGGGCGGGGCCGGTTGGCTTTATGTCTGCCAAAAGTGCTGTTTTATTCAACCCTAAAAAAATTATAGTGGTGGATACATTACAGTACAGGCTTGACCGTATCAGACAACTCATAGGATGTGAGACCATACTGTGGGAAGATGCGGAAAGCACCGTGGAACAGATAAGAGATATGACGGACGGAAGAGGAGCGGATCTCTGCATAGATGCCGTAGGCTTTGAGCCTGAAAGAAACCTCCTGGACAGAGCCAAGGCTGTTCTGAATTTTGAAAAAGGCTCTGTGAAAGTGCTGGAAGCCTGCATGAGCGCTGTCAGACGCGGCGGGATCGTATCTGTTCTGGGAGTATATCCCGTAAACTATGACAACTTTAAACTGGGACAGATCTTTGATAAAGGTATCACCATAAAGGCAGGACAATGTAATGTACAGGCGCTTATAGATCCGCTGATGGATCATGTAGAATCCGGCAGGGTTATACTTGATGATGTCATTACTCACCGTCTTTCCCTTGAAGATGTGGCCACAGGCTATAAGATTTTTGACAGGAAAGAAGACGGATGTGTAAAGGTAGTCCTTGACCCTTGGAAACTTTCAGAGTTTTAATCATTCTAAACCTATCACTTAAAATATAATAATGCTATGGAATTTCAAAAAAACCTTCTGGAATACATTAGCCAATCATTAATGACAACAGACGAAACCATCTCAGTGGCAGAAAGCGTTACGTCCGGCTGTCTGCAATTGGCTTTTTCACAGATGCCGAATGCGTCTTTGTTTTATAAAGGAGGCATGACAGCGTATACCTTACCTGAAAAAGTAAAGTTGCTGCATGTGGATAAAGCAGAGGCAGAAGAATGCGATTGCGTTTCAGAAAACATTGCGGAAACAATGGCCTTGAATGTTGCAAAGCTGTTTGAATCTGACTGGTCTATTTCCACCACAGGTTATTGCACGCCGATAAGAAATTCCGCATTTAAAATTTTTGCCTATTTCTCTTTCGCGTATAAAGGTGAAATTATCCTTACCAAAAAACTGGAACTGCATCCTAAAACCCAGGCTTTAAATGCCCAGCTGTATTACACGGAGTTTATTCTGGGATGCTTTAAAAGTGAAATCAATAAACTATTAATCTTAAAATAATTATTATGGGACGCAAGAACCAATATGCTTTAGTTACCGGCGCTACCAGCGGAATAGGCTATGAGCTCGCAAAACTGCTGGCCAAGAACGGCTATGACCTTGTAATGGTGGCCCGGAACCATGAGGAATTAAATAGCAAAGCTGAAGAATTTAAAACCTTCGGTGTCAATGTAATCACCATTTCCAAAAACCTGTTCATCCAGGATGAAGTCTATTCGCTTTATTCAGAACTTAAATTGAACGGGATCAGCCCTGAAATACTGGTAAACGATGCAGGGCAGGGTGTCTATGGAAAATTCCAGGATACTGATATCCACAGAGAAGTAGATATTGTTAATTTAAATATTGTTTCTGTCATTATTTTAACCAAACTGTTTCTAAAAGACCGTTTACCACAGGGATCAGGAAAAATATTAAACCTGGCTTCTATAGCCAGCAAGGCTCCGGGTCCCTGGCATTCGGTTTATCATGGAACAAAAGCTTTTATCCTCTCATGGTCTGAAGCTATCCGTGAAGAGCTGAAAGATACCGGAATTACTGTAACCGCCCTTCTACCGGGCCCTACAGATACCGATTTCTTCAATAAAGCGGATATGAATGAAAGCAAAATTGTGGAGGATAAAGACAGTCTGGCCTCACCGGAGGAAGTGGCGTTAGACGGATACAATGCTTTAATGAACGGTGATGACAAGGTAATTTCAGGATTGAAGAACAAAATGACCGTAGCCATGGCTAACATGGCAACAGACAGTATGGCAGCCCACAGAATGGCTGAAATGCAAAAACCGGTAACCGAAAAATAGTTTTAATATGGGGAATTTAAAGTTAGAAAATAAATCAGTTCTTATAACAGGTGCAGACAGCGGAATAGGTAAAGCAGTAGCTTTACTTTTTGCGCGGGAAGGAGCCGATATCGCTATTATTTATTATGAAGACCAAGAAGATGCGAGACAGGTAAAAAAGGAGATCGAAAGCCTGGGCAGGAAATGCTCCATATTTCAGGGAGATATCAATGACTACGAATTCTGTGAGGAAACAGCAAAAAAAGTGGTCTCCGAATTTGGCGGGATTGATATCCTGATCAATAATGCAGGCACACAATTCCCATCAGACGATATCCAAACCCTGGAGGAGCAGAACGTAAGGAAAACTTTTGACTCCAATATTGTAGGAATGATCTTATTGACAAAAGTAGTCTTTCCATATCTGAAAGAAGGAAGCTGCATCGTTAATACCACTTCGGCTGTAGCCTATCAGGGACATCCCGAGCTGCTGGATTATTCCGCCACAAAAGGAGCCATCGTATCATTTACACGCTCTCTGGCATTACAGGCCAAATCCAAGAACATCCGTGTCAATGCCGTAGCGCCGGGTCCGGTAGCAACTCCGCTTACCAAAGAAACTTTCGGAGATGAGGAGGAAGACCCGAACAAGCCGCCTTTTGAAAGGAATGCTACTCCGGAAGAAGTGGCAACCAGTTTTCTGTTTTTAGCGTCAGAAGATGCTGTGCAGATTACAGGCCAGGTTCTTCATCCCAACGGAGGCTTAATTGTCAACGGATAACCTGATTTCAGACACATTTTAAAATTAAATATCATGAAAAGAACAACATTGATTTTAGGGATTTTAGGATTTATGGCTTTTGCCTCATGCGCCGAATGCGAAATAGAGGAAGATGATCAGCCTTCAAAAACGGAAAAATATGCTGATACAGCCTCCGGCAGGCCGGCAAATGATACCTTAAGGGTCGATAAATAATGATTTCAGAATAATTAAAAAATAAAAGTCATGTACAGAGACGGGGTAAGAAAAAGTATATGGCAGGAAGAAATTAAAAAGTTCCCCATGGAAAATAACCTCCAGCAGCTATTCGATGTGGCAATAGTTGGTGGAGGGATTACAGGGGTTTCCACTGCCTTAAAACTACAGGAATCAGGAAAAAAATGTATTATCCTTGAAGCTTCCAATATAGGCTTCGGAACTACCGGCGGAACCACCGCACATTTAAATGATTTTTTTGACACCACTTTTTCACAGGCCATCAGTGATTTCGGTCTCGATCAGGCGAAATTGTTCGCCGGTGTCGGAAAAGAAGCTATAGCCATCATAGAAGATCATATCCGGAGGCACCATATCGATTGTGATTTTGTAAGGAAAACCGCCTATCTTTTTGCATTGGATGAAAAGCAGGAAAAACAGCTGGAAGATATTGTGGAAGGCGCATCAAAAGTGGGACACCCGATGCCTTATACGGAACAGGTCCCGTTTCCGATCCCTTTCAGGCGGGCAGTCATAATCCCGGATCAGGGCCAATTTCATCCCATAAAATACATCAAAGCCTTATGTGAAGCCTTTTTACTGGCAGGAGGATTGATACAGGAAGACTGTTTTTGTGAAAGCCATGAAGAACAGGATGATGTAGTAATCCTGGAAACTTCAAAAGGAAGTATAAAGGCAAGAAATGTAGTCTATGCTACCCATATTCCCCCGGGAATCAACATTCTTCACCTGACCAATGCCCCTTACCGGAGCTATGCCATAGCCTTCAGCCTGAAAAACAATCAATATCCGCCCGAGCTGGGATACGACCTTTCCGAGCCTTACCATTATTACCGCTTCCAGGAGATCAATGGTGAGACCCTGTTGATTGCAGGTGGAGAGGATCATAAGACAGGCCATGAACAGGATACAGGGGAATGCTTTTCGAGACTGGAGAATTATGTACGTGAATATTTTGACGTGGAGACGGCTTATTACAGCTGGTCCAGCCAGTATTATGAATCTGTTGACGGATTCCCGTACATCGGGAAGTTGCCGGGCAGCAACGGCCGGATCTATACTGCCACGGGTTTCAGGGGGAACGGAATGATCTTCGGAACCATCAGTTCGCAGATCCTGCATGACCTGATCGTAACCGGAAGCAGCAAGTATGAGCAGCTATTCAGTCCCTCAAGGATAAAGCCTCTTGCAGGATTTACGGATTTTGTGAAAGAAAATGCAGCAGTGGCTTTTGATTTGGTAAAAGACAAAATCTTTATGAAAAAAATAAACTCTCTGGCTGAAGTAGGAGAGGGAGAGGCCAAAGTGATCAAATATGAAGGAGAATCCTATGCCTTATACAAAGAGTCCGGCGGCAGACTGCACCTGGTGAGAAGTACCTGTCCGCATGCTTCCTGTGAAGTACGCTGGAACAGTGCGGAAATCTCATGGGACTGTCCTTGCCATGGCTCACGGTTCAATGTCAACGGAAAGGTCCTTACAGGCCCTACTGTAAAAGGTTTACAGAGGCTGGAACCGGATGAATAGTATTAACCTTTAAATTTATCCAAGATGAAGCACAGTTTTTTTTATCGTAACGGGCTAAGTATTATCTTGCTTATTTTAATGATCTCCTGCCTTCTGGGACAGTTTTTCACAGGCTGGACAACAGAAAATAAAGAACTGGCCGAGCAGGGAGAAGCCACATTAAGCCTTGGAGAGTACATCTATAGCGGTCATTTTATCCAGGCCACTTTTGAAAACTGGGAAAGTGAATTTCTGCAGATGATGCTCTATGTACTGCTCACCGTATCGTTAAGGCAGAAAGGTTCCAGCGAATCAAAGTCCCTGGAAGGAGAAGAGGAGGTGGATAAAGAGCCTCAGCCCCATCCAAAAGCTCCATGGCCGGTAAAAAAAGGAGGAATATGGCTTACCCTTTACAAGCATTCACTATCCATAGCCTTTGCAATACTTTTTATCCTGAGTTTTGTCCTGCATTTTTACGGAAGCCTTAAAGACTATAATACGGAACAGATTTCAAAAAATAAGCCTACGGCGACTGCTATGGAATACCTCTCAGAATCACGATTCTGGTTTGAGTCTTTCCAGAACTGGCAAAGCGAGTTTCTGGCTGTTGCCTCTATCGTTATCCTGTCAATCTGGCTCAGGGAAAAAGGCTCCCCTGAATCTAAGCCGGTGGATATGGCCCATGATGAAAACCCCTAATGAATGTAAGCATGCAGAGATTTCACCTGATCCCGTTGTTACAAGCCGTTTATTTCCTCATTACAGCAGTGTGGCCCCTTGTCCACATAAAAAGCTTTCTATATGTTACCGGGCCCAAAACGGATATCTGGCTTGTACAGACGGTTGCAGTACTGCTTTTACCCTATAGCCTGCTGTTTTTTTATCTGGCTTTTGCTAAAAAGATACTGAATATTCATGCTTTGGTGGGAGGCATCAGCGCATTGGGGCTGGGGGTGATAGAGCTTTATTATTACCTTCAGGGAACCCTGAAATGGGTTTATTTCGTAGATGCCATTATTGAGATCTGCTTTTTCATCTACTGGTTATGCTATATAATTTATCACCAGCAACAAAAAGGTAAAGCCTATAATTAAAAAAAGCAGTGAAATTTTTCACTGCTTTCTGCTACTGCTAAATTCATTTAAATCGTTGCATTACCTTCCACTCCATCAGAGTTTTTATTCTTAATACCGGTAATAGCCGAAGCTACAAAGCTTATCAGGCTCACCAGTTTACCTGCTTTGGTATCCCAATAGTAGGATTCTTTGGGTTCTACACGGATGATTGTTACGTTTGGATCTTTCTTGCCGTCAAACCATGCTTTAGCCATAGGTGACCATTTTTCCTCAATTGTAGCCCTATCCTTATAAACAGATGCTTCCCCGTATACCGACAGATATTGGGAATCCTCATTGTTCATGAAAAACAGCTGAACCCTTCTGTCTTCCCTTATTTCAAAGTTTTTATTACTAGTTTCACCGCTGATAAACCATAGATTGCCATGATCATCCGTTTCCTGCAGAGTCATTGGCCGGGAATTAACGGGAACTTTTTCCAGTTCTGTACAAAACATGCAGATTTTTGCCTTTTCCGATAATTCCTTGATTTTTTTGACAGCCTCGAGATGCTTAAGATTTTCTGTAGAAATAATATAATATTTTAAGTGATGGTTTTGAAAAGGAAATTAATTCAATATATTAATTTACAGTTAAATATCTTCAAAAATCCGACCAATAAATAATTATGCACAGAAAATTTCAGCAGGCATTCATATCATGCACTTCCCCGGTAAAGATTTTCAAACGGAGACGCTTCATTTCCGTTAACAAGGCTTTTATAATATTCTGAGGGAGTTTTACCGATGATCTCTTTAAAATACCGGTTGAAGGAAGATTTGGATCTGAATCCGGCTTCATAGGCAAAAGAAAGGAAATTGACCGGTTCATTCTTTTCAATTGCTTTCTCTACCAGGTGTTTGAAATATTCTACCCGGTATTCATTGATATAGCGATAAAAAGGCTTATGTCTGTAGCCGTTCAGCATTTCACTGATCTGGTATTTGTTGATCTCTGTTTTAAGGGCCAGCTGATCCAGATTCAGATCACAATCCCTGAAAAGCTGCTGCTTTTTTACGGATTCATCCATTTTTTGCCATAGCTCCCTGAATCTTATTTCGTAATCAATGGTATTTACGGTTTGCTTTTCTTCGATATACTGATGACTGCCGATACTTATTTTAAGATTGTTGCCGGGTATCCCGGGAAGATTCATGGTTTCCGTTTTGAGACTTTTCCTTATGATCAAAAGACAGATGACAAGCAAAAGAAAATATGAGATACACCTTATGACGATATTGATGGTTCCTATGTATTCAGGGCATAAATAAAATAAGACTTTAGAGATGACTACCATCAGCTCCATAAAAAGAATGCAGGCAGAGATCCTTATGATTACGTCATATTCAATTTTATCAGGGACTTTGGACCTGTTAATGATCAGAATGCTTTTCAAGGGATAATATAAATTGATCATGAAGATCAGGCTGAGACTGAAATTATTATAGAGATCCAACAGCCGCTGATCGGTCCGGTTAAGGATCATAAAGACGCATGAAATGGTAAAATAAGCGATCATCAGGACGAAAAGGGGGATGAAGATATACCATTTCCCGGCCACTGAAAAGTTCTTCTTGGTTCTGCTAAGCGTATATAAATAGATCAGCGGGCCATAACAGACCGAAATAAACGTATTCATCTGAAACCTGATACTTTCATCCGGAATAAAACGGAAAATGATGAACTTGATCACCAAATGCACGGCTATGGCGGAAAGCAGAAAAATAAACAGATAATGGGAAGGGGATCTTTTCTCTTTCACCTGTAAAAGCCAAAGCGCTACGAGTGCCTGAAAAGCCCCGATGATAACTATATATTGCATTCTTCCTTAGGTTTATACAAAGTAAATACAAAAACATGATCCGATCTGCCGGTAGATTATTATTTATCTATTAAAAATTTCATTGGCCGATTAATATTGGATTAATAAATAAATAACACACTGTTAATACTTTTTAATCAATTGATTATCAATATTATAAAAGTATCATTCCAACGAGTGGCACGTAGGAGAGTATGATTTTTTTCCGGGGACGAAATGAAAGGATTGTCTGCCCAACTTTGCCAAAAAAAATCCTATGACCAATTCTATCGGTTTTTTAAAACAAAAGTCGGGAATCATACAGATATCTGCTTTTTTCTTAATGGCTTCCTTCGGAACCATTCAGGCACAGACCATTAAAGGGACTGTCATTGGCAAAACCAACGGAGCGCTTCCCGGGGCGAATATTTCAATTGTAGACGCTGAAGCCAGAACAGTTTCATCCTTAGAAGGAGATTTCAACCTGCTTTCCCCAAGGCTGGGAGAAGTAAACCTTAAGGTTGAATACATCGGATATGAAACAAAGATTTTTCCTGTTACCATAAAAGAAGGAACCAATGACATCGGCTATATTACCATAGTGCCGGAAGATAAAACAAAAAAAGATAAGATAAGCAATATTGAAGAGATCGTTGTAACCAGGCCCAATGCTTTAACCCAGGCCAAAGCTTATGAGATCAAGAAAAACAATAACGCTATTATGGAAGTTATAGCTGCCGATGCCATCGGTAAGCTTCCGGACAGGAATGCGGCAGAAGCTGTGCAAAGGGTTCAGGGAGTTGCCGTAGCAAGATACCATGGTGAGGCGGATCAGGCTACCGTAAGGGGAACCCCTTTTGCTTGGACGTCCACATTGTTTAATGGGAACCGTCTCCCGAGTGCCAACGTTTTAGGGAACAGATCCTTTGTTCTGGATGTTGTTCCTTCAGAGCTGATCCAGTTTGTTCAGGTTTCCAAGGCCGTAACTCCGGATATGGACGGAGACGCCATTGGCGGCAGCATCAATTTCATTACCCGGACAGCTCCGGCAAAGAAAACGCTGAGTGTAAGCGGGGCGGGAGGCTATAATACTTTTTCTCAAAATGCTACCTACAATGGCTCCATTGTATATGGAGACCGCTTTTTCGGGAACAGGCTGGGTGTGATTCTTTCCGGAGCCATCTGGGACAGGCAATGGGGCGCCGATTCATTTGATGTTACCTACAATACGGCAGCGGCCAATGATACCCAGAAAAAATCCATCAGCTCGGTCATGTTAAAAAGATATATGGGAACCAGAAGAACCATAGGCCTGAACGGCGGCCTGGAGTATAAGCTGAATGCCAGTAATAAGGTCTATTTCCGCGGCATGTTCAATAAATTTGATGATATCCGTCCGGTTTATGAATCTTATGTGGATTATGCCAGCAACAGGTATCAATATAACTTCAGATATTCTCATTACCAGACAGAATTGTACGGAATGGAGCTCGGCGGAGAACACAGCATTGGTTCAAAACTCAACATAGATTGGATGCTAAGCGATTATCAGGCTAAATATTTTCTGGATACCCCACCCACCAATGATGTCAAAGGGCTTCCTATCGCCACATTCAGACAAAAAATCACAAGCGGGTTCAATAATCTTTCCAGTGACGGAAAGCGGTACTGGAGCTTTGATTCTCCCAACGGAACAGGAGGTGAGTATGAAGATTATGGCTTTGAGGTGAAAGACCCGAATGAAGTAATGAGCGCAGACAAACTGCTCCTTTCACAGTTGGTTATCGCTAAACTGGATAATAATGAAAGGGATAAGATTGCACGGGTAAATCTGAAATACGATTTAAGCCCCCGTATCGTCCTGAAGGCAGGAGCCAAATACCGGGATAAGGACCGTACCAGCACCTACGGATACAATGCGGTCTTCCTTCCCGGTGCTGCCGTAGGTATCCCAAATTCTCCCGCTCTGCTAAGCCTTTCCCAACTGGCAACCACTGATCCGCCCAAAGGGATTGATTTCCTCAACGGGCTGAATGGAAATTACAATTCCTATATCATGAATCCTCCGACGAAAGACCAGCTTTTCCAAATGTATTCCCCTGCATTTTTACAGCAATACGGATTTATGGATTTCTCCAATGCAGCCAGTAATGCAACCAGTGTCTATACCGGGGAAGAATCTGCTTTTGCTGTCTATGCCATGGCGGAGATCAAAGCAACCGATAAGTTTAAGATTGTGGGAGGATTCAGAAATGAAACAACACGACTGACTCTGAACGGGGCGAAAGCCACGACTACGGCAGCCAATACAACCACCATCAGCCCTTCTGTGGTGGAAAGCAATTACAATGCTTTCCTTCCGATGCTTCATTTACGGTATAATTTCTCACCGAAGTCAAACTTAAGACTGGCTTATACCAGGTCTTTCATCAGGCCTAATTTTGGGGATATGTCTCCGGGATCAAGTATTGACAATACCACCAGCCCTTTTACCATTACGAGAGGGAATCCGGATCTGAAACCCACCTTCAGCCATAACCTTGATCTGATGGGAGAATATTATTTCAACAATATCGGTATTCTTTCCGGCGGAGTATTCTATAAGAAAATCTCAGACATTGTATTTTCGGATACTTCCATAATGAATATTGATGGAACAGACTACAGGGTTACCCAGTCTAAAAATCTCCAGGATTCCAACCTGATCGGCTTTGAAGCGGGAATCAATAAGCGCCTTGATTTCCTGCCCGGATTCTGGAGTGGTTTTGGGATCGAGTTTAACTATACCTATATCGATTCCAGGGTAGAAGTTCCAAGAGCCGGAGCAGACGGAACGCAGTATTTTGATAAGACCATGCTTCCGAATCAGTCTAAAAACCTTTTCAATGCCATCCTGTATTATGAAAATGAAAAGGTAATGGTACGTCTGGCAGGGAATTACAGGGGGAAATCGGTTGAAACCATTAATCAGAATCTTGGGCCTGAATATTACATCTGGTCGGATAAAAACTTTACCATTGATTTTTCTGCAAGCTATGATATCAGCAAGAAGGTTAAACTATTCATTGAGCTGAATAATCTGAGCAATGAGAATCTGAGGCTCTATATGGGCGATAATAAAAAGCGTATCACTTCAAATGAATGGTACGGAAGCAGGGGACAATTGGGAATACGTTGGCAATTATTTTAATATAGAAATATGAAAAAACTAGTATTAGCAGCTGTTATAATAGCCTTTGGGGCTACGGCAGATGCACAGATCACAGACAGCCTCCGCAGGGTGGTGAAAATGGAAGGAGCCTACAACTTCAGGGATGCGGGAGGCTATAAAACAGAAGACGGGAAAGAAGTGGTCCTGGGAAAAGTTTACAGGAGCGATGCCATTGATAAACTTTCGGATAAAGACTTAAAAACGTTCAGGGATAAAAGGATCGCTACCGTTATCGATTTCAGAGGAACTGAAGAGGCCCGGAAAGCTCCGGACAGGCTTCCTCAGAACACCGGTTACCTGCTTTGTCCTGCCGGAAGCAATGATCTTCCTACGGCCCAGGATCTGGCCAAAATGCTGAAAAATAAAAACTTTTTATTCGACATGTACGGTGAAGGCGGGCTGCCTTATTTCGGGGAAAGATACAGGGCTTTATTTGTAAAGCTATTGACTCTGCAGCCTGATGAAGCTGTTTTGTACCATTGCACGGGCGGAAGAGACAGGACAGGTATGGCTTCAGCATTATTCCTGAAAATACTGGGGGTGCCGCAGGATATTATTGAAAAAGACTATGTGGCCTCCAATTATTATCTGGCTAAAAATCCTACGATGAAACAGATGTTCGCGGGGCTTTCAGGACTGTCAGGCATGAATGAAGGTGAGATCAGGCAACAGATGGAACTGAGGCCGGAGCTGATCAGGAATTTCTTTAATGCCATCAACAAAAAATATGGCAGCATTGAAAACTTTTTCCAGGTGGAAATGGGGATAGGGCCAAGGGAAATAACGATACTGAAGCAGAAATACACAAAATAACCGATACCGCAGAAAATCTGCAAAGTCTGGAGCTATAAATATTCAGTTAGATTTAGATAGAATAAGCCGTGACAATCATGTCACGGTTTATTTGCTTTCGGCTGACTTCAGATTAAGGCTACTCTGAAGGTCGCTCCAGGCACCCCCGTTATAAACATGCCTGAATCCTTTTTCCTTTAAGATCGCTTCTACCTTCACACTCCGTAGCCCGTGCGAGCAAACCGTGATATAGGTAGCATCCGGGTCAAGCTCTGTATACCTTTCCCTGATGGTTCCCAGAGAAATGTTCTTGGAGCCGGCTATATGCCCTGTTTCGTATTCCTTTTCGGTTCTTACATCCAGAATGACTGCTCCGTTTTTGATCAGCTTGTCCAGGCCGTGATCCAGGGTCTGGTATCGGTATATACGGTAAGCGATATATACGGCGAGCACGATCCCGCAAAAAATCAATAAGTTCTTCATAGCTTGCTTAAGATTTTTCTGTCAATATAAAAAGTTCCGAACGGAATAAAGCAGGCCAGGATCACCTTCCATGTGGTCTCCTTAAATTTCCATTGCTGCTCAACTCCCACGCTCAGGGTATTAAAAAGAAACAACAGGAATAAAGTTCCGTGAACAGGTCCTATCATACTTACAAGACCGGGATTTCCCGCCCAGTATTTTATAGGAACTGCAATAAATACCAATATCAGCAGCGAAATCCCCTCCAGGATGGCAAGAATACGCAGACGGCCAGTTTTAGTTTTCAATAAGTGTGTCATGATTTATCTGAAATAAGGTCTGGTAACAAAAGGAGAGAATGGCCATGGGATAGCCACAAAGATGATGATGAAGGCAATGGCAAACCAGACAAGCATGGTTTTAAACTTTTCCCTGTCTGCAGATCTTCTTTTAGCCATTGCCGAACCCACCGTTAAGATGATTACAGATGTCAGCATCAGGAAGATATGGACCATCCCGAAAAATAAATGATCCAAAGACTCTTTTGCCTCACCGAAATTTTTCCAGAAATACCTGATGAGAGGGCTTTTGATGTACAGGATTATCCCTAGGACCAGCTGGATATGAGCAATAGTAGCGGTCCAATGCCTTACGGAATCGTCATTTCCGGAAAACTTTTTACCTGTAAAATAGCCCCTGCAGGCAGTAAAAAGCGCATATATTAGGCTCAGCAAGACCAGCCACCTGAATGTGGAATGCAAAAAAGTAAGTGTCTGATACATGAATCAACTTTTAAGTGTTGAGGCAAAGATATAACAAAAACATACTAATTAGTATTTTTTTAAATAAAAAATTATTTCAGCGTATCAAAATAAGATCTAAGTCCTTTTAAATAAACCAGATAAACTTCTTTAGAATTTTCCAGCTTACCTAAATTTCTTATGCCCCAATAGCCGGACATCACAAAAACAGCGACCTCCCTGGCGTTTACATTTTCTTTTATCGTTCCATTTTTTTTACCTTCTTCAATGGTTTTTATCATCTTATCTTCCCATTGCAAGGAAAGCTGATTCAGGGATTTTGTAAACTCAATATTCCACGGTGCCATTTCCTGAGTGAAATTGGATGCCGGGCAACCATATTCCACTTTAAGGAACTCATTTTCCATCAGGATACTGTACATCAGGTTGTAGATGTTATCTAACGGATTACCATCGCTTTGCAAAGGATCAATAAACGTCATTTTGAAGTTAGGTCTCATCAGCTCATTGATGATGGCCAGTCCCATTTCATCCTTGGTTTTAAAGTGGTAATAGAACGCTCCTTTAGTAACCTGAGTAGTGGCAATGATCTCATCAACACTTGTCGTCTGGTATCCGTTCATATAGATCAGTTCAAAGGCTTTCTGAAGGATGTTCAGGCGTGTGGCTTCCGATTTTTTCATTGGATCATGCTTTTTGCAAAGGAACAACAAATTTTATTTTATTCAAACCTAAATCTCATGGATCTCAGAATCCGTAAACACGAAATACCTGCCGGGCCGGGGGATATTTTTTGTATCCAGTCCGGTAAATTCACTGAAAGCAGGAAGCAATAGCTGATCATCACTAAGAACAAAGCAGGGAAGCCTGATGCTTTTCACGGGTGAGTTCAATGAGATTCCCGGATGAATATGCCCTGTGATCTGAAACTTGGAACGGGACCTATCAAAATCATGTACAAAAATAAATTCATCCGTCTCTAAAAAGGTAGCCTTGAAATCCAGGCATAATTTACGTTCCAGAGCCTCTGAGATCCTGTCATGATTACCTTCAACAAGATAAAACTTCAAATCCGGGTATCCGTTCCTCCAATGACAGAACACATCCACATCCGAATTGTCACCTGCATGAAGCAAATCTCCAACTACAATGAATTTCTCGGGTTGGAAATACTCGATCAGGACGGATAAGCGTTCAAGATCACTTTTCATAATATGATTGGCGAGGGCAATCCCGTTCTTCCGGAAATGGGCCGTTTTCCCGATATGAAGGTCAGAAAGGATCAGCGCTTTTTCCTTCTCCCAGAATGCTGCCCGCTGGTTGGTAAGGACGATGACCTCGTCTTGAACAGATAAGTTTTTAGTAGCAATATTCACGCTGGTAATATATGAATTATTAGTTATAAATCATCAATTGAGAGCACTCTTAGTGGCCACGCTGTAAAAGGCGCCTGATCCTTGCATCCAGACCTTCGCTGGAGAGGCTTTGCCGTAAGCTGTCAATTTTTATCGGGAAGCTTAGTGGTGTAAAAACATGGGAATGCTTTAAAATAATCCTGGACCTTTCAATCCGTCTGAAAGCCTCCACCAGCCTTTGCTCCTGCAACTGTACATTGAAAACCTCCGTATAAGCCTGTTTCACGAGAAAATGGTTCGGATCATGATCCTCCAGCACCTTAAAGATTAATCCTGCGGAGCTTTGAAGAGATTTATTGGAACGTTGCTGTCCTGCGTAATTCTGGATTACCATTCCCGAAATCACCGCTATATCCCGGAATTTCCTGCGGGCCATTTCTGCTGAGTTGATGCTTGAAATGACATCCACCATCAGGTTTTCCCTGGTTAGAATATGGTGCAGGTTTTCTTCGTTCAGAGGAATTTCCTTATCGCTGAACAGCTCAAAGCCATAATCATTCATCGCCATTGAAAAGGAAATGGGCGCCAGTTTTGAAATCCTGTAGGCTATGAGTGCGGCCATTACCTCATGAACCAGGCGGCCTTCAAAAGGATACATGAACAGGTGATAGCCTTCACGGTTTCTGATCAGCTCCACCAGGAACTCATCATCTTTGGGAATATGAGACCTTTGTTCCTGACTAACCAACAGGGGATGCAGGAATTTCAGCTCCTTTTCAGAAGCTTTCGGATTAAGAGCTCCCGAGAGTTTTTCCCTGAGGAAAATGCTCAAATTGGAGCTCAGAGGCAGCCTTCCTCCAAGATAGCTGGGGACCAAAGCTTTTCCTTTGGCTAAACGCACGTATACCGTCATATCCTTGATCATTGCCACTTCAAGAGTCCTGCCGGCTAAGATAAATTTTTCGTCCTTTTTAAGCCTGGAAATAAAATATTCCTCAATCATCCCGACATAGCCACCCGAAATAAACTTTACCTTCAGCATCGCGTCACTTACAATAACTCCCATGTTCATCCGGTGAAGCATGGCGATCTTACGGGAAGTTACTTTATGCAGGCCATCCTCCATAACCGATATTTTATGGAATTCTTCATAGCTTTTTAATACATTTCCGCCAATGGTAAGAAAGTCCAGGATGCTTTTCCACTCTTCGTCAGTCATCTCACGGAAAGCAAAGACTTTTTTAATACGCTCATAAACTTCATCGGGATAAAATCCGTCACCTACAGCCAGGGTCATCAGAAACTGAACGAGCACATCAAAACACAAGACTTCCGGCTCACGGGGCTCCACAACCTTTTGTTTCACCGCTTCTTTCAATGCGGCAACCTCAATCAGCTCCAGGGAATGGGTGGGTACACAATAGATTTTAGAGGTTTCAAAAGGGGAGTGCCCACTGCGGCCGGCACGCTGAAGAAACCTTGCCACACCTTTTGCCGATCCGATCTGTATTACAGTATCAACAGGCTTGAAATCTATTCCTAAGTCCAGGGAAGATGTAGAGACCACGGCCTTCAGCTTGCCATTGCTTAGATTCTCTTCAATCCATATCCGTAAATGGGCATCTATGGAGCTGTGGTGAATAGCCAGCTGACCAGCAAAATCAGGATGTGCATCCAGCAGCAGCTGGTACCACATTTCACTTTGGCTACGGGTATTGGTAAATACAATTGTTGATCTTGAGTCAAGAATGATCGGAACGATCTTATCTGCCATTTTGGCTCCCAGATGTCCTGCCCAGGGCAAAACTTCAATCTCATCCGGGAATACGGGAAGAATATCTATTTTTTTATGTTCCTTGGCCGTTATTTTCGTTTTTTTCATATCATAGGGGATCAGGACCTCCATAGCCTCATCCAGATTGCCGATGGTAGCTGTAATTCCCCATATCTTAAGTTGTTCCCCGTATTTCCTTAACTGTGAAATTCCCAGCTCTGTCATCACTCCCCGTTTTGATCCTAACAGTTCATGCCATTCATCTACCACAACGCAATGCAAATGATGAAAAAGCCGGGCATGGTTTTTCTGCCCCAGCAGCAAATGCAGGCTTTCAGGGGTAACCACAAGTATTTCAGGCATATTTCTGACCTGCTGCTGTCTTACCTTCGGATCTGTATCTCCGTTTCGTACACCTACTACCCAGTCCAGACCGATCTCATCAATAGCTTCCTGCATGGCTTTGGCAATATCCTTGGAAAGTGAGCGTAGCGGAGTGATCCAGATCATTTTCAACCCTTTTTTATACCGCCCGGGATGATTCATAAAATCTGCAATGAGAGCCAGAAAAACGGAAAATGTTTTCCCGAAGCCTGTAGGGGCAATGACCATCCCGCTGTAGCCATTACCGAATTTTCTCCAGGTTTCCACCTGGAACTTAAAAGGGTAGATGCCTTTATCATCCATCCACTGCCGGATCACCCTGAATCCTTCGGTATCTTCAAAAGCAGCCAAGCTATTGTATCAGTTTTTTGATGTTCTCCAATGTATCTATTTCGTCTGCCGTTTTATCTTTCCTCCATCTCAGTATCCGTGGGAATCTCAGGGCTACACCGCTTTTATGGCGATTGCTGTAACCTATTCCCTCAAAAGCGATCTCAAAGACCAATTCCGGCTTTACCGTACGTACCGGACCGAACTTTTCAATGGCGTTTTTCGTAACAAAACGGCTTACCTCCATGATTTCCTTGTCCGTCAATCCCGAATAAGCCTTGGCAATGGTCACCAGGGCATCTCCGTTTTTCACGGCAAATGTATAATCGGTATAGTAAGCGCTCCGTCTGCCGCTTCCTTTTTGGGCATAGATCAGAACGGCATCAATGGTGAACGGATTGATCTTCCATTTCCACCAGTCGCCCTTTTTACGGCCGGAATGATAGGGGGAATCTTTCTGTTTCAGCATTAATCCTTCACTATTGATCTCCCGGGACCTTTCCCGTATCTCATCCAGATCTTCCCATTTTTCAAATTCAACGATTCTGGAAATCTTAATATTTTCAGGTTCCTGATCAATCAGTAATTCTTCAAGCATAGCCCGTCTTGCAGCAATAGGCTTTTCGCGCAGGTCATTATCTTCCAGCTCGATCAGATCATAGGCAAAAACCTGAATGGGAATATCTGCAATCATTTTTTTTGTCAGGTTTTTACGGTTCAGCCTCTTCTGTAATTCATTAAAGTTCAAAACCTTATTTTCCCTCACTGCAAGTATTTCTCCATCGATTACAAAGTTTCCTTTCATGGCTTTTACCGTCTCTGCAATTTCCGGGAATTGTGTTGTGATAAGCTCTTCACCTCTTGACCAGATGAATACTTCATCATTTCTCCGTATGATCTGCCCCCGGATACCGTCCCACTTATATTCGATCAGCCAGTCATCGGGCCTGCCAAGCTCCGGGAGCTCTTTTTCCAGCGGATAGGCCAGGCAAAACGGATAAGGCTTTGAGTTATCAGGATTGATCTTTTCTGCGAAGATCAACTCCTTAAAAGAGATATCGTCAGGTTGCCATTTTCCCATTAAACTGTGCATCAGCGTACTTGACTCCTGTCCGGAAAATCTGGTAAGCGCATTGATCAGTGTCTTATCTGAGACCCCTATCCTAAAGCTTCCTCCCAACAGTTTATTAAAGATCAGTCTTTCCGTATAATCGAGTCCGTTCCAGGATCTTAAAACAAATTCTTTTTTTTCAGCTTCGCCTTTATCCTTCAGGCTGATAATGTCATTCATCCATTGAGAAAGTGACCGGTCTATTCTCTCGGCAGGGGGCGGCAGGATCAAGGACAGGGTTTCGCCCAGGTCTCCTACGGAAGAATAACATTCCTGAAACAGCCAGAACGGAAGACCGGTAACTTCCAGTACCCAATCTTTAAGGAAGTTGGTATTGACATTCCTTTTCGGTCTTTTCCCGGTAAATAGTGCAATGAACCATACTTTATCCTCATCAGGCGCACGTTCCAGGTAATCCATGATAGCGTCAATTTTAGCATTGGTTTTATTGGTGCTTTCCAGGGCATTGATAAGGTCTGCAAAATGTTTCATGGCTCAGGATTTTCATTTTCAATGATTTCTTTTTCCGCTTCTTCTTCATCCTCACCGAACAGTGTTTCTATGACATCCGCTCTGATGCCTGTCTCATTCAGATATTTTGAGAACACTTCTGTCTGACCATGGGTAACATGCACGATTTCTGCTTCGGTGGCTTTCACCGCCTGTAGCAGTCCGTTCCAGTCGGCATGATCGCTCATCGCAAAACCTGCATCAGCGCTCCGCCATCTTCTGGCTCCCCGCACCTGCATCCAGCCTGAGCAAATGGCTGTTGCCGCATCCGGTATCTTTTTAATGACATTGCTGTCTAATAAGGCCGGAGGTACCACAACAATTTCGTTTTGCAGATGTTTTATATTGTCCCGGAAATCCGGTATTTCATACTCGGGAAGCCCGATTCCTACAGATTCGAATGCTTCGTTCAGCTTTCCGATGGAGTAGTGAACATATATTTTACCCAGCCCTTCCACGGCTTTCATGATCCGTTGGGCTTTACCTAACGAATATCCGATAAAAACTGAAGTTTTATTATTTTCCTTGTTCCTCAGCACCCAGCTTTTAAGCTTTTTATTGAGATCCTCAACACTAAGCCAGTTGTAAACAGGGAGTCCAAACGTGCTTTCAGTGACAAATTCATTACATCTTACCAGCTCGAAAGGAGTGCTAAGGCCATCATCCTGAATTTTATAATCCCCTGAGATCACGCTTACATACCCTTTGTATTCCAACCTTATTTGTGCTGAGCCGATGATATGCCCAGCAGGATGAAGCGAGACCTTTACGCCATTGATATTAACCGTTTCACCATATTCTACCGCCTGACATTCTATATCTGCTCCAATCCTCTGGTGAAGAATAGGTTTTGTGAAATGATGGCAAAGGTATTTCTTCATTCCCCAACGGGCATGATCAGCATGTCCGTGGGTAATGACAGCCAGGTCGACAGGTCTCCACGGATCAATATAGAATTTGCCTTGCGGGCAATAAATGCCTTTCTGTGTAAATGTGATCAGCTTCAATAGTATGACGGGTTTATGATTTTACCATTCAAAAACCTAACCAATAATAATTTACCAGACAAAATCTTTCAATCTTATTTTTCAAAATCATAAAAATTGATGCCGGTTTCCTCATCTTTGGTTTTTACCACTCTGGTATTTAACGGGTAAAAAATAAATTCCCCGGCTCCTCTGATTTTTGCGTCCAGCAGATGGCCCGCCAAAGCCGTATAATCTTCCCTTCCTAAAGTGATGTGCATGTGCAGCATCGGTTTGCCTTCCACTTCAGAGACATTTCCCGAAATATTGGTGATCTCCATCTGTTCTTTAAACGTTTTGTCCGCATAGCTTTTTGATGAAGGAATGAAGAAGCGAAGGGTAGCCTCATTGACGGCACCGATCCCTGTTATTTCACCTGCCCGGATCTGTTGACTCTGAACAAAATCCGTTAGAGTTTCTACAACGCTGCTACGGTCTTTTACACTCACTATGTATGCATTGTCAACTTTTCTGGCGGTCCAGTTATTTCCTTTAAAATTGTGTGTATCCATGACATATATGATTAAAAATAAGCTGAAACGTTCTATAAATTTCCGGTTTTCATCTTATATTTTTCATAAAACCAGAATACTCCGAACAGGTATAAAGAATGCAATAATTGTGCTTCAATGGCCGCCCAGTTTTCTATGGAGCAGCTGCCCAGAATTAAGATGCCCGTCAGCGTTAAAGCAGCATATAAAGTTGCTTTTATTCTGATTCCGGCCAATAATAAGATCCCGATAGCAGCTTCTGCAAATGGCAAAAGATAACTGAACGGGATGATTAAGAATACCGGAATCATCGACTTTTCCATTGTGGATACCATCCATTCACTGAAAGCGGCCAGTTTCGGCAGGCGTACCAATCCGTGACTAGCCAAAGAAATGGCAACAGGAAAGCGTAAAAAGAAAAATGCTGTTTTGAAATCTTTCATCATTTTACTTCCATATTTTAATTAAACCTCCGGTTTTACCCAGTAGCGGGTCGCTTGAAGGGATTTGAACTTCAGCGATATTTGTCAGGGAGAGATCGTGCTTCATTTCATTTTCTTTTATCAGATCCGGCTCGGCTCCGTTAGGATAAGCTCCTACCACTGTAAAATCATCAGAAGCCGAAAGACATTTATGGGCCACTCCGGCAGGGATTACCATAATGTCACCGGCGGCAACTGACAGCTTTTTCCCTTGTGGTCCTCCTAAATGCAGCTCTGCCGAACCCTGAAACACACCCAAAACCTCGTGGGTATTGCTGTGGTAATGATGAAAAGGGTAGATGCCCCAACGCCAGGAGTTATACCAGCTGTTTTCCCTGAATTTACTTTCAAGCCAATCTGCCCCTTTGTCTCCACGTCCGGTAAAGGCATCACGGTATACCAAAAGCGGATATCTGCTGTTCGGGATGATCCCGTCATCGCCAAAAAAATATTCCTCAGGAATAATATCTACATCTGACATATCTTATATTGTTTTAAAAGAAGTTATTTTGTAATGACAGGGCACATCTTATGCCCGGCTTTTGAGATAATTGATAATAGCGATCACATCATCTTTTCCGAAGCCTGCATCATGAGCAGACTGGTAAGTTTTTGCCAGCACCTCTGATAAGGGATAATCCGCTCCGGCTTTTTTAGCCAGGAGAACATCCTTCAACATCAGATCCAAAGCAAATGCCGGTTCATAATTGTGATTGATCAGCAAAGGCGTTTTTATCTTTGTTGCACCGCTCCCGCTTGCACTTTCATTAATGATCTCCAGCATATCTTCCCGACCTATTCCCAGCCGTTCAGAAAACAGGACTGTTTCTGCCAATCCCTGATATATAGCTGAAAGAAAGTAGTTTACAGACAATTTAGCGGCAATACCTTTTCCATTTTCCCCCAAGTGTTTGATCAGCCTGCCCAGTTTTTGCAAATAGGGAGCAGCCCTCTGAACATCCTTCTTTTCACCGCCCAGCATAATAATGAGCGTTCCTTCAGTGGCAGGTTTTGTACTGCCCGCTACGGGAGCATCAATAAAAGCAGCTTCCTTTACTGTTATGGCAGCGGCTGTTTTAGAGGTTGCTTCAGGGGAAATAGTGCTCATGTCTATAAACAGTTTTCCTGTGATATCCGAGGATAAGATTTCTTCATAAACCGCTTCTACAGCTTCATCGTTGGTCAGCATAGTGAAGATAATATCACTGTTTTCTGTAAGTTCGGTTATGCTATTGCAAATTTTCGATTTTTCTCTGAAATCTTCAGCCTTTTCTGCGGTTCTATTGTAAACGGACAAAGGGAATCCTGCTTTCTCTAAATTTTTTGCCATGGGGTGGCCCATATTTCCAAGGCCGATAAACCCTATTTTCTCCATGTTATTGTATATTTTAAAAGTAACTTCAAGTTAACAAATAAAAATAATGCAGCCAAAACCACAGAGGAAAATCATGGCATCAGATAATAATATAGAACTGTCTGAATTAATTGACACTTAAGTCTTCATTGGCAAACCGGATTATTTCGGTGCCGGGAGCATGCAGGAATATCTCCGTTTCTTCAAGGGTTTTGGCATCCAGAATCTGTCCTGCCAGCAAGGTATGCTCGTTTTTGAGAGTAGCGTTTAGGAATAACATGCGGCTACCCTGGGTTTCTGAAATATATCCGGAGATCTCGGAAGCTTCCATTAAGCCTTCAAATCTCCCTTCAATCCTTTTCTTGGTCACCGGATCCACAAAATCCAGGATGACCTCCGTCAGGATACCAATTCCGGAGATGATTGCTGATCTGATGTTTTGGCCAAGCATAAAATCCGTTAATGCATCCACAATACTTGCCTGACTTTTTATTGATAAGATGTATGTGCTTTCGATTTTTCTTGCGGTCCATAGATTTCCGTTTACTTGCCTATTCATGATCGACTTTTTAATAGATTTTAGTTCTGCACTATATGCAGTTCACAGTTTTATATTCGTAGTGCTTACAAAAGCAGACTATTGCCTTGTAATAATATCCATGAACAGGGGGCAATTCCATGGAAATTTTAAAATAAGGCTCAACACGGTTCTTCTATAATAATTAAAAAATTATTAAATAACATATTTAATATATTTTTTCCAAAAAACAATAATAAATATCAAATAATTATTAGGGGTTTCATATCATTAATAAAAAACGGATGACCGGATATCGCTAAAGATCAATCCTTTTAACCTATTGCACTCCATTAAAGGAGGACAATTTCCGGGGAAATTCTTCAATATATACAACATATGTAAAGCATAATAATCCCTAAATATATTTATCGCTATTGATTTTCTTTTAAACAATATAAGAAAAACTTTGAATTATTGATCGTGATCATAAAAAATAATTATCAAATCTGTTACCTTTGTATAGTCAAAGTTCAAGGTACAGACAGAACTCTTAAAAATACGAAAAAATAGAACTGATGCGCTGTTTAAGGTTTCACGTGGTATGTATGTGGTATTTCAATTTAAGAAAGTTCTAATCATTTTTTCTTTCTTTGTTCTACTAAAATTAACATCACTTTTTTTGTGATTTTACTCAATTTTAAGTAAAAAATAAATAAAATAACACCAATTATAAGATAATTTGATTTTGAATAATGATAAAACTTTAAGTTAATAATAAAAAATTCAAAATACCTGATTCCAGAGAATCCGGTATGTATAGTGAGAAAAGCGGATTATCTGTAGTGGATCTGCCAATGATTCAAAGTACAGAATTTAGTAGAGATGAGAAAAAGATTATGAAAAACAAAAAAAACGAAATCAATTTAGAAGATTTAAACGAAAAAATTTTAGTTCAGAATGAGATTCTTGCTTTAGCAAAAACCAATTCTCCTCGCTTGTTGAATAAATTCAGATTGTTTTACCCTGATTTTTTCAACAAATTATCTGCTATACAGCCTAACCTTAAAAATTCAGAGCTTACCTTTTGTGTATATCTGAAGCTGAATCTTACGACCAAGGAGATTGCTACTTATACATTTGTGACTCCAAAAGCCATACAGAACAGGAAAAACAGGCTTAGAAAAAAGCTGAGCATTCCTTCTAACGTAGATATTTATAAATGGTTTAATGATCTATAGGCTGACGGCCAGATCAAAACTCCAGAACATCCTTTTCGAGGTCATGATATAGCAGTACTTTCCAATGGTTTTCTGCAGCTTCCTTTTGCCATTTCTGCCTTAGCTCCATTGCCTTTCTTCCGTCGTAGTCATTTTTGTAGGCCACATGGTATTTAAGGTAAGATTCCTGCGGAAGGTCATCGGCACCGTAAAAAACGGTTTCAGTATTTTCTCTGATCCAGAAAACCTGCATGAAGGGTGTATGGCCACCCGCCACCTCAAATGTAATCTCATCTGTGATCATGCCTTTGTCATCTTTCATCCAGACAATATCCGGCAGCCGGATCAGTTTTTCAAGAATATCGAAATCAAAAGAAGGATTGCCTTTATTCTGCATGGCAAAATCAAGTTCCCGTTCCTGCATATATATTTTAGCATTGGGAAAAGCAGGCTCAATCCCGTTATCGGTAAATACCATACTTCCTGCAATATGATCTTTATGCAGATGGGAAAGCAGGACTTTGGTAATCTGACCGGGATGGATGTTTTCTTTTTTCAGGATTTCAGAAATAATGGTTTTCCCATTCTCATTTTTCCATCCTGCTCCGGCATCCAGAAGAATGTAATCTTTTGCTGTTATAATCAGAAAAGGCTGGACAGATATTTTAATGCCTGTTGTGATATTAAAGTTTTCCTGAGTTAAAAGCGTAAAGTCCTTCGTTTTGCTCACAGAAAAGTCGCCTTCTTTCAATGGAATGATTTTCATGGTACAAATTTCCTTATTATTTCAATATCCGTAAAACATTTTTCTCAATCCTGTCCATCGGGAAAACCAATAACAACAGTATAGAGCTTTAGATGAAAATAAGTATCTTTGAGGCTGAGAACCGGAGCTTCTTCTGTGTCTCGATCCAACATTCTAAAGTTCTAAACTATATGCACGCTAATCCGAATGGAATTTCCCGTACCGTAATCTGGCTGATGGCCATTATTTCGGGACTTGTAGTAGCAAATAATTATTATAATCAGCCCCTGTTGGGCCTTATTTCAGACAGTCTGGGCATCACAGAAAGTGAAGCGGGTAAGATTTCAGTGCTTACCCAGATAGGCTATGCCCTGGGATTATTGCTAATCGTACCGCTGGGGGATAAACTTTATCGTAAAAAGCTGATCCTTACAGACCTGTTCCTTGTTTTTGCCTCTTTAGTATGGATGGCTTTTGCAGATCGGTTATGGATGCTTTACCTTGCGAGTTTACTGATCGGGGCCACCTCTGTAATCCCGCAGCTGTTTGTCCCTATTGCAGCTGAGCTTTCTGCAGACAAAGAAAAATCCGCCAATATCGGTCTGGTGATGTCCGGTCTGTTATTGGGTATTCTTCTTTCCCGTTTTGTGGGCGGGATCGTGGGGGAGCTATGGGGATGGAGGGCTATGTTCGGCATTGCTTCGGGAATCATGGTTCTGGTATGGATCGCCGTATACAGAATGCTTCCCGAGCTGCATCCGAACTTTAAAGGCTCTTACAGAGAATTAATGAGGTCCGTAGTACACCTGGCCAGGACACAACCCATTTTGCAGCTGGCTTCTTTCCGTGGGGCCATGGCTTTCGGATCCATGTGCGCCTTATTTACCACTTTGGTCTTTCATATGGAAAAGCCACCGTTTAATGCGGGCTCTTCCGTTGCAGGAAGTTTCGGATTGGCCGGGGCAGTGGGAGCCCTGGCAGCAGCCAAAGTAGGAAAGCTCCAGAAATACCTGGATTTAAACCGGATCATCCTGTATTCATTGCTGATCCTGATCGGGAGCTGGGGATTTACTTACTTCGGGGGAGAAACCTATTGGGGATTGATTGCAGGAGTTATTCTTGTGGACCTGGGAGTACAGTCTAGCCACATTATGAACCAGACCAATTATTTCCTGATCAGATCCAATGCGGTCAACAGACTGAATACAGTGTATATGGTATCTTATTTTATCGGAGGATCGCTGGGAACATTCCTTGCCTCAATCGCGTGGCAACAGGCACAGTGGAGTGGTGTCTGCCTAGTGGGCTTTATCTTCGGCCTGCTGGCGATCATAGCTCATATATTATTCAGTAAAAGAGTAAATGCCGTCTCTAAAATTTAGGCTAAATTTGAATTAAAATATATAAAATGAAAATAGAAATCTGGTCGGATGTGATGTGTCCGTTTTGTTATATAGGGAAAAATAATTTTGAACGGGCATTGGAAAAGCTGCCTTTTAAGGATGAAGTAGAGGTAGAATGGAAGAGCTTCCAGCTCGATCCTGGACTGGATCCTTCTAAAACCCGGAATACCCTGGAGTACTTCAAGGAAAAAAAAGGATTTCCCGAAGCTCAGGCCGGCCAAATGATAGACAGGGTAGTACAGATGGGAAAAGAGGCAGGAATTGATTTTAATTTCAAAACGGCCCTGATCACCAATACTTTTTCCCCGCATAAACTGATTCACCTGTCAAAAAAATATGGTAAGGCTTCAGAAATGGAAGAGGCTCTGTTCAAGGCGCACTTCATAGAAGGTAAAAACGTGGCAGATACGGATGTATTGGTTTCACTCGCCGGTATATTGGGAATTGATAAAGAGGAAGCAAAACAGGCCCTTGATTCTGATCAGTTCGATGACGAAGTAAAACAGGATATCATTGAGGCAAAGGATAATGGCATTACAGGAGTTCCCTTTTTTGTCCTGAACGGGAAATATGCTGTTTCAGGTGCTCAGCCTGTTGAACTCTTTGAAAATGCCCTTCAGCAAACCTATAACGAAACCGTTTCTCCTTTTAAGAATCTTTCAGACCAGGAAAACACCTGTGATTCGGACGGATGTAGTATTTAATAATCTGAATAATGATAAAGATCAATCACGAACTTCATTTTCCTGCTGAGGAAGCCCTTTTTGTTTTTGCTTTGGACTCTGAGGCCGGAAAAGAATTTAATGACAAGAATAAACTTATTACCGGGATAGGAAAAGTAAATGCCGCTATTGAACTCACCAAAGAGATCCGGAACAGGAGACCCAAACTGATCGTAAACCTGGGATCAGCCGGAAGCAAGAAATTTCACAAAGGCGAGGTGGTCTGCTGTACCAGATTTATCCAGAGAGATATGGACGTGAGGGGACTTGGATTTAAGCTGTATGAAACCCCGCTGTCTGGTATTCCGCCGGTTTTGGAATATGGGCTGAAAATGGCTAGCCTGAATGAAGGGATCTGTGGAAGCGGTGACAGTTTTGAAATGAACCATGCGGAAACGGATTATAACGTTGTAGATATGGAAGCTTACCCGCTGGCATTGATCGCCAAAAAAGAAAAAATCCCATTCCTCTGTTTAAAATATATTTCAGATGACGCGGGCAGTGAGGCTGCTGATGATTGGACGGAGCAGGTACACCTGGCATCGGTGGCATTCAAAAAAATATTATTCGGATAACGTTTGTTTACATATGATGACATCAATACTAATCCACAAAGCATCTTTAGAAGACCTTGAAACAATACAGAAGATCGGCAAGGAAACGTTTCTCGAAACGTTTTCAGAGGCTAATTCTGAAGAGGAGATGCAAAGATATCTTGAAGAAAGCTTTGCTACAGACAGGATAAGATCAGAACTGAACCATCCGGATTCAGCGTTTTTCATTGCTTGGGAAGAAGGAGATCCTATCGGTTACCTGAAAGTAAATACGGGAGGAGCACAGACAGAGCTACAGGATGAAGAAGCCCTGGAAATAGAGAGAATATATGTGAAAAGCAGCCATCACGGTAAAAAAGTCGGACAGCTTCTGTATGATAAGGCAATAGAAATAGCAAAACAGAAAAAGAAGAAATACATCTGGCTGGGAGTGTGGGAACAAAACCACCGGGCACTGGGATTTTACAAGAAGAATGGCTTCGTAGAGTTCGGCAAACACATTTTCAGGCTGGGAAATGATGAACAGACAGATCTGATGATGAAAAAGGTTTTAAGCTAAATACAGGCAGATCGGTTTGTCCTTAGGGATAATCTGCCTGAATCCTTTGAACCTCTAGTCCAGCGGGCTTATTCCATCAGCTTATGAATCATTGATCCAAGGATAATGCGGATGCTTTCATCCTATTGTTCCTCAATAAAAACAAGGTCACCAGACCTACCGTTATTTCAATTAGCGCGCTTCCCCAATAAATGCTTTTTACCCCGAAATATCCCGGTAAAATAAGCATCAGGGGAACGTATAAAATGATCTGCCTCAGAAATACCAGAAAGCTTGCTTTTTTACTGTCATTTACGGCAGGATAATAGGAGAGGGCAAGAACCGTGACCGGCAAGAACGGCAGCACAGAGAAAAACAATCTGAAATCTGAAATCTGTTGGCTGCTTACCGGATGCCCGGGAAGCATTAAGCGGATCAGCTGTCCGGGAAAAAAGAGGGCCATAAGAAAGAAAGGGGACAGCAGGGTAATTCCTGCCAGGATATATGCCTTTAAAAATTCCCATGCTCTTGTATATCTGCCCGCACCAAAATTGATTCCCACCACCGGCTGAAGACCCCTCATCAGTCCGAACAGAGGAGTTAGTAGAAATAAAAAGAAACGGTTGAGAACCGTAAAAAATGAAATATCACTTTCTGTCCCATACCTGGCAATTGCATTAAAGACAATCATACTTTGTATGACGCCCATAACCGACAGAACCATTTCCGGAAAGCCCAGCTTCAATATTCTTTTTACGGTGGATACATCAAATGACACGCATCTCCAATTGGTTTTAAATGAACTTTTTCCTCTGGCATAATAAAGAATCCCGAGCAGGGAATAGACCATCATTCCGCAGTTCGTAGCCCAGGCTGCCCCTGAAACCCCCATTCCGAAACCTGAAATTAAAACCGGCTTTAATATAATATCGATCACCAGCCCTACAGCAATCATGGCGGCAGCTGTTTTCATTTTGCCTTCTGCCCTGATCAGCATATTCAGAGCCAGGCCGTATATCCAGAAGACCGTCCCCAATAAGGTTACCCGGAAATATTCAACGGCAATGGCCTGCAGATCACCCTGTGCACCCATCATAGCCATGAGCTCACGGGCAAAAATATAAGCAGGAAGCATACACAGCAATGAGAAAAAGATACAAAGAAAATTGAAGCTTCCGAACAGATGATAAAGCTTTTCCTGCCTGCCTTCACCGATCCAGATGCTTATGGCGGCTCCTGCCCCTGTTCCGGCAAGCCTGCCGAATCCCAGAACGATCTGTGACAGGGGATAAGCCATTCCCACAGCCGCTAATGCCCGGGTATTGATGAGATAGCCTACAAAAACAGCATCCAGAAAATTATTGACCCCATACAGAACAATTGCCGCTACGGCAGGCCATGAGGTTTCCCACATGACCTTTTTCGGGTCACCGTTCAGGATGAATGCTTTGCGGTCCATACTCCTGAGGTGTTAAACTGCTGAAAAGCAATACGCTTTTCTACCTTATACACTTCTTTTCCGGCAACAGCATTAATGATTATGGCATTCCGGTAAGCTCCCATGCCCAGATCCGGTGTTACAAAACCATGTGTATGCAGCTCTGCATTCTGAACAAAAACAGTTTCAGCATGATCTATGGTGTAATTCCGGCTTACATCAAATAAGCCCTCTTCTGTCCTCCTAATCACATTTTCAATCCCTTTCAGAAAGGCCGGTTCCTTGTATTTGTATCCGGTTGCCAGAATGACATAGTCTGAGACATGGGTAAATGTGACTTTATCCTGGATGTGCGTGAAATGCAGAAGATACGCATTGTCCCGAAGCTCAACAGCATCCAGCTGGCTGCTTGGTCTCAAGGCTACATTCAGTTCTGCATTCCCCACACTCATTTCGTAAAGCGAATCAAAGATATCATTGATCAGGTCAAAATTAATCCCTTTATACAGCGGAGGCTGCCTGGCCAATAATGTTTTGCGCTGTTGGGAAGACAGCTGGTAAAAATGATCCACATATTCCGGAGACGTAAGTTCCAGTGTCAGCTTTGAATACTCCATCGGAAAAAAACGGTCAGGCCTTGTAAACCAGCTCATATGCATGCCGTTTTGGGTCTCAGGGAGCAGGTCCTGAAATATTTCTGCTGCGCTTTGTCCGGAACCTATGATCGAAACTGAATTTGATCGGATAATTTCCTCCTTATGGTTCAGATATTCCGAAGTATGGACCACGTTTGGTAAATTTTTTCCTTCCATGAATGGCGGAAGAGCCGGCCGGGTACCTGTTCCCAACACCAGGTTTTTCGCATAAAAAGTTTTAACATCCTTATTTTTCAGATCCAGGACCTCCACCATATAAAGCCGTTCAGCCGCATTAAAGCTTATATTTTCAACCTTGTTGCCAAAACGGCAGTTTGGCAGCTGATCTGCTACCCACTGGCAGTAAAGGTTATATTCTTTTCTTAAAATAAAGAAATTCTCCCTGATATAGAATTTATAAAGACGATCGGTCTCCTTCAGGAAATTCAGGAAGCTGAATTTGCTCTTCGGATCAGCCATCGTCACCAGATCGGCCATGAAAGGAACCTGTAAAGTGGCGTTATCCAGCATTAAACCCGGATGCCAGTCGAAACCTTCTGCCTGATCAAGGAAAAGGGAAGTCACCTGATCCACCGGCTCCAGAAGAGCAGCTAAACCAAGATTGAAGGGGCCGATCCCGACCCCGATGATATCATATGTCTGTTTATTTTCCAATGTATTTGTTTTATACGGTTATGATTTTAAATATTTTTTGCTTCCAGCCTGCTATCAGGGCATTTCTCCCAATATCCCTCACGTGTACAGAAGGTAAGGTAAGCCGTTTTGTGGGGCATTTCGATTACTCCTTCACGGGTATAGCCAAGCCGGGTAATGATCCTGTCCGTAGGAATAGCATCTACTGAAGCTTCACCAATGCATTTCCCGACTTCCGGGAACGAGAAAATATAATCCAGGGCAACCTGAAATGACTGGAAGGAGAATTTTTTATCTTTTTGGGTTTCGGCAACAAAAAAATGGGTCCCATAGTCTGTAGGCAATGCGTCATAGTAAGCCCCTACAACATCTCTCATAGGCCAGTAAGGCTCAAAGCTGAACTGGGGTACATCATTTACATATCCGATAAAGCTGTGCTGTTCGTCACCAGGGAGAATCGTCCTGAACCAAAGCTCCAAATCCCTTTTAGGGCCATCCATTTTCCAGAAAGGTTTGGCATGCTCCATATTGAACCATTCATGCACCATTTCAAAATCACGATCAATATCAAAAGGCCTGATGCTGATATTAATGTTTTCTTCTTCAAAATATCTTGAATAAACAATATCCCGGGTTTCCGGCTTAATAAGCTTATCCGTAAAAAAATACTTGTTGAGAGGGTTTGGAGTGTCCAGGAAAACAGCAGGATATTCCATAGATTCATCCGCCTCATTGATATTTTGCAGGCTTGTGATCAGATTTCCTTTTGTGTACCAGCTTCTTTTATTGGTTATATAGCTTACCAGACCTGTTTCGTCTTCGTTTTCATGTTCCTTGAATGCTTTGTAAACGAGATTGATCAGCTTTCTTTCACTGGCCAGTTGCTGGCATCCTAAAGCGTTAACAACGCCGAGAATATTATTGGTTACCAGATAATAGGTATATTTGGGCGCTAAAGATTCCTCATCAATAACCGACTGGCTTTCATCCGCAATTCCCGGGATCACCTGTGAGACCAGCTTTTTCCTTCCTTCCCTGAAAAAGAATCCCTGATTATCCCTGAAATAGATCTTGGCCGGAAATCCTTTTTCATCAAGCTCAATCATAACGTTCTGCTGATGAAATTCGCAGGCCAGCCCATAAATATTCAAAATTTTCACAATGGGCCTTACGCAGATGTGAAGGTATTGTTTAAACCAGTCCAGAGCCACATGTTCCAGGGGTAGCCCAAGATTGCCGGCAGCATCGGCAATGATGTTCCGAAGCCTTGAAGGTTGTCCTAAAATACCGTCCTGGCAGAGTGCAGCCAAAAGCGTGACGTTTTTATGTTTATTTTCCCCTCTGAAGGGATTCCTCCTGATGCTGATATTGAACCCGTTAATCATTTTACCGTTATACCTTACAGCTATAAATGCAGGATCTACCATGAAATCTATTTCAGGGAAATCATGACGCAGATTTTTACCCCAGTCGGTTTTCAGCAGCCGGCTGATGTCATAGCCCCGGTGGAGTTCAGGATACAGGTTAATCCTTTCCGAGTTGGTGATTTTCACATGCAGGGAAAACTTATACATCCATTTGCTGGCTTCATGATAAACTGTTCTTACCGAAGAAGTAGGGGTGAAGTACTCTCCGTAATGACCTAAGGGAAAGAGCAGCCCCTGTTCCTGCATAGCCTGTACATTGGTCTGGTTTAAAAGATATTCGGCTTCCCATGGATGCATCGGAACCATCCTGTATTCCGGAAATTCATCCCATAATTTTTTATGCTCAGGATCCAAAAGCGGATAGATGATTCCCCGCAATTCTTCGGAGACAGGTGTCCCGTCAGCATTTTTCTCAATAATATTCTCAGGATGGATCAGAAAGTAAAACAGCTGGAATCTCCCTGAGGTTTCGGGAGAATATTTCACTAGATCCCCGGAGCTGAACCCTTGTTTAGATTTTGGGACCGGATGTAGGATATGCCCTAAAATAAGGGATTGCTCAGCTTCTATGAAAGACATTTCCAGGTGATTAACCTGCCGGTTACTTTCTGCCAGGTCATTCAGATAAAAAATTAGATTTTCAATACTGTTATTCAGCCTTTCCATAACCGTTGAAGCTTCGATGCCCGGATAAAGCGTCTTTGCATATTCTGCGATAAGGGCCATAAATCCGTAGATATCCAGCCCGGAAACTTCATCGGTTTCCAAAGTTCTTCGTAAAACGGGAAAACCAAAAAGATGTCTTCCGGTATCCGAAAAGTAATTGACAGGAATATACACATCACATCCTATAGATGAAAAATCTATTCTGATATGCAGACCTGTCGGGGTCATCCGGAGGTGTTTTGCTATGGCTGCGTCATATTTCGGGATTCCGAGATAACGGCTCCAGTTGGTAAATTCCCGCATATAGCAGTTGATGAGCGCCGTATAATTGATTTCCTCAGCGTATTGCCGGACATCAGTTGACTTCAATGTATTCATTTCCGTATTGTTTTATGGTGTTTAAAATAGACCGGATATCTTCGATCGTGGTTAAAGGGTTGAGGATCGTAAACTTCAGGTAAAACTGTCCGTTCACTTTTGTTCCTGCCACTAAAGCATTTCCGTTTTTATACAGTTGTGACTTGATGTAAATATTGATCCTGTTCAGATCAAAGGTTCTGAAAGGATCCGCAGAATAGCGGAATACCAGTGCGGAAATATCTGAGCGGTTCAAAAGCTCAAAATGAGGATCGTTTTCCAGAAGATCGGCCGCTTCACGGGCCGTATGAATAATTCTTTCAATATAGCTTCCAAGCCCCTTTTTCCCGATCATCCGCAATGTAAACCACAGTTTCAGGGCATCAAACCTTCGGGTGGTCTGGATGGATTTATTTACCTGGTTCGGTATTTCATCTTCCTCATGGTCTTTCGGGTTCAGGTAATCAGCATAATGGGTGATCAGTCTGAAATAAGCTTTATCTTTAACCATAAAACCGCTACTGCTTACGGGCTGAAAGAAAGACTTATGATAATCTACTGTTACCGAATCGGCATATTCGATTCCTTTGATTACATGTCGGTATTTTTCAGTCAGGAGCAGGCCACACCCGTAAGCCGCGTCTACATGCAGCCACAGGCCATACTGCGAGGCAATTCCCGCCAGGCTTGCCAACGGGTCTATATTTCCGAAATCTGTAGTTCCCGCTGTCGCAACAATGGCAATCGGGATATTTCCGCTTTCAATTTCTTTTCTGATGGCATCTTCCAGCAAGACACTGTTCATTCTGAAAGACCGGTCTGTTCTTACCTTTACAATGGCCTGCTCACCCAGTCCTAATATTGAAGCGCTTTTCTGAATGCTGAAATGGGCGGCATCCGATACGAAAATCCTGAACCTGCAGGCATTTCCCGGTAATCCGTCTTTCTTGATATTATGGTGGAAATGTTTCAGTGCATAATGATCCCTTGCCAGCAGCATTCCCATCAGGTTGCTTTGGGAGCCCCCGCTCGTAAAGATCCCGTCTGAAGATCTACCAAATCCTATTTCCCGGCAGGTCCATTCAATAAGCTTCTGTTCCATCAGGGTTCCTCCGGCACTCTGATCCCAGGTATCCAGGGAAGAATTGATAGAGCTTATCAGCATTTCTGCCGCAATTGCAGGTATTACCACCGGACAGTTGAGATGGGCTACATATTTCGGGTGATGAAAGGCAATGGCATGTTTTGTATAAAGTGTTCTTACTTCTCCAAATACTTCGTCATAGCTCCGGGGCGGATCATTAAGATCAATATGTTCAAACTGTTTTCTCAGCTCTTTCGGAGATATCCCGCTGAAAGGCTGGCGGACATCCTCTAGAAAGGCAACAACATTTTTTTCTGCCTGGCGTACTGCATCCTGGTATTCTTGGATATTGATATCGCAGAACAGGTTTTCCAGATCTGGAAAAAGGACCTCTTTTTCAGAAACCGGTTTTCCGGTAATGGCTGTGTTCATAAAATATTGGATTGATGTTTTTTAATTATATGTGTTATCCGGAAGCATTTCGGAACCGTACCGGTCCGTTACCGTTCTTTCCGGAACTTGCTCAAACCATTAATCATGCCGGCGGCTAATAATTAATCGTATATCCTAGAGAAAATGTGGTTCCCCGCCCCTGATAGGCAAACGCTTTCCGGGGGGCTCCGTAGAAAAATTCGGAACGCTGCCCCCATATTGTAGTATACTGCCTGTTAAAAATATTCTGAACCCCGAAGTTGATCACTCCTTTATTCAGTTTTACATTACCGATAAAGTCAAAGAGGGTATAGCCGTCGATTCTCATATCAGCCAGGTCCGTATACTTCATAGAGCTCTCCATTTGCAGCCTCAGTGAAAACCGTTTGGCATTCCATCCGGTAAAAACCAGAAACTTTGACGGATTTGTCGTATAAACAGACTGGTTTTCCCAACCTTTATCTGTTGTTTTAGTTTCAGATCCCATTAATAGAATATTTCCGCCAAATTCCGGGCCCTGCGCCAGCTTATAGCCCAGAGCACCTTCAAAACCATAGTTCCTCAGTTTCTGATCTAACAGGGAAATAGTGAAGGCCACATTGTCGATTTTCAGGGTTTTGTTGGAAAGGGCATAGAAAAATGCTCCCTGTGCATAGAAGCCGGGTGCCGAACCTTTGCCATGTCTGAATCCAATTTCCAGCTGATCTGTTTTGATACCGCTTAACGGTTGCTCTGCAATGTTTATGCTGTTCAATAAATTCCAGTGATTGTTCACCAGTTCATATTTTCCAAAGCCATAGGATTTTGCTGCGTCAGGAACCGCAAACCCTTGTGAAAAGCTTAGCCAGGTCTGCCAGGAAGAAGTTATTTTGTATAGTAAACTTCCGTTGAGCAGAGTTACATCATAATTGTTCTTTCCTCCTTTTACCGGATCAGCAGAGCTTCCATATCCGAAATGCATATATACCTGCTCTTTAAAGCCTACGAAATCATCCAGTTTTACATTGATGGACTGCTGCCTGATTCCCCCTGAAAGAACAAGCTGCTTAGTAATATTCCAGTCTGCCTGAATAAAGCCTGACAGGGTAAAAATCCTGGTATCCGGATATCTTCCTACCAGTGCATCCGTTTTATTCACCAGCCCTCCGGACTCGCTGCTGATCTGTGGATTGAATATGGCCTGGTCTCCCGTAAACTTTTCAATATCCGAATCCATTCCGTAAGTGAAGCTGAAAGAGTTCCATTTTTTGTTCAGAACAACCTTTGCCCCGTAAACATCCGTGTTGCCTCTTGCTGAAGAAAGAAATACCGGAAGGGTAATTCCTGCCGGAGGTTTCGGTACTTCTGCAAATGAGGCTCCGAAGTCCACTTCCTCCCTTCGCCCGAAAGCCTGAACAATGGCATCCTGACCTCCAAAAACATTTCTCAGGTTATATTGAAGGTTAGCCATGAAGCGTTCCGTGCGCGGAACCACATCTGCATCAGCACCATCCGAAACATTGATCAGAGCATCGTTTTGGGTTGTAAAACCTTCAAAGTTCCTTCCGAAAGACAGCCATCGTTTATTCCTTACCCTGGAATTGTAATATTGTAAATCCAGGCTCAGGTCCTGATCTGAACCCAGTCTGGCGTAGATTCCGCCTAAAAGATCGATCGATCTGTTGTACTGGAGATCGGATTGCTTCACATCCGTAATGATCTGGTCTCCATTGGCATCGAAAGCACCTTCATTTTGGGTAAATGCAGCACCCAATCTGAATTTTACAGTTTTGCTTCCGCCTTCAACGGATTGGGCAACTCTTTTATCAAGATCATTTTTATGGAAGCCGGTTTTAAGGCCTGCCGTAGTTTCAAAAGCTAGTTTTTCAGAGACAGGCCTTTTGGTAATGATATTGATGATTCCACCGGTAGAATCTCCTCCATAGATAGAGGATGCCCCTGAAAGCACCTCAATTCTTTCGATATTGAAGGGGTCAATTGAATCCAGCTGCCTGCTGGCAGCTCTTGTGCTGTTCAAGGAAATCCCGTTGATCATGACAAGGACGTTTCTCCCTCTCATATTCTGGGCATAATTTGTTCTTCCCTGGTTTCCGAAATCAAGGCCCGGAATCATATTTCCCAATACTTCCTTTAATCCCGCGCCACCTCTGATCTGCTGCTGAAGCTCCTGTCGCCCGATCACCCATACGGTTCCGGGAATATCACTGATCTGCTTTGGAGAACGGGAAGATACCAGGATCACTTCGCTGATGTCCTTTGTGTTCAGGCTGTCCTGCATCGTTTGACCTGACGCAGATACATACAGGGCTGGCAGCATAATGACGGAAAGTAAGTACTGTTTATTCATTTATTTAGAATAATTAAAAATAGAGAACAAATATAAATTATTCTCATGAAAATTTTCACCCTGATTTTTATCATGTAATTCAAACAAAAGTGAATTTAAATTTAAAATCGCGGCTATTCAAAGTAAATAATTCTAATATAAACAGCTTTTACAAGCCATTTTTAACTATTCAACAACAAAAAACGAAAGAAAATTATTTTAAAATTTTATAAATAAGTAACGGAAAAGTGAATTTTTATGATCCGGATACGCGCTAAATGAAAACATATCTTACTTCATCATTCCTCAAAAATGGACCTTACAGATTGTGAAAGGATTTTAACACAATTTTCCATTTCATCAGCATTCAGGTTTCCGAAACCCAGCCGCATTGCGGTGAGATTCATGTTCTGGTAAAGGAGAGTTTTGGGAATGAACAGATTATTTTGTGCACAAACCCGGCCGAGCTGCATAAGGTTCACCGGGGTTTTCCATTCTATCCAGAGCGCAAGACCTCCGGACGGTCTCTGAAAATGAATATGATCACCGAGGTGTTCTTCCAGCAGATGTGTAAAATAGTCTCTTCTTTCCCGGTATACTTTCAGGGATTTTTTGAGATACCTGTGAATTTCCCCTTCTGCAATCATTTCCCCTAAAACCTGTTCCATCAGGATATCACCCTGCCTGTCTATAATTCCCAGATATTTCCTCATTTCAGCCATTACATTTTCCGGTGCTACAATAAACCCCGTACGGAACCCCGGAGCAAGGGATTTCCCAAATGACCCGATGTAAATTACCATTCCGTTTGTATCTGCACTGGCTAAAGGAAGGATAGGGCTTTTATCATAATGGAAGTCATAGTCATAATCATCTTCAAGAATAATAAATCCGTATTCATTGGCAAGATTCAGCAACTCAAGCCTTCTTTGTGCGCTTAGGGTTACCGTAGTAGGATAATGGTGATGCGGAGTAAGGTACAGCATTCTTACCTTGTGTTTTTTGCAGACTTCCCGCACACCTTTCACACTGATGCCTTCTCCGTCTACAGGAATGGATATGATCTTTACGCCAGCCTGCTGGAAAATCATATTCACAGAAAAATAACTGAGATCTCCTACCAGAACGATATCGCCCTCGGACAAGAGGATCTCGGAAGCAATATAAATGCTCATTTCCGTACTCCGGGTGATGAGAAGATTGTTCTTGGAAATGGGCAATCCTCTTGATAAATTCAGATACTGGGATAGGTGCTTTTTAAAAAATTCACTTCCGTCATAATTGTACTGGCCTATTTTATGAGCCTTGCGCTTCAGTATCGAGCTGTAAATTCTGGAATGCTGGTCGATCTGGGTCAAACGGATATCCGGTACACCATCATTGAAAAGATATTCGCAGTCTGAACGTTCAAAAGGATCATCCAGGATATTTGAAGTTTTAAATGAAAAGCCCGTTTGTTTAGGATAGCGTTCGAGACCGGCTTTTTCAAAATATTTCAGCCGTGTCGGCAGATCTTCCTTCTTCCCGATAATAAAAGTCCCTTTGTTGGGCACACTTTCCACCCAGCCCTGGGCCAGCAATTCATCATAGACAGCAACGGCCGTATTTCTGTGGATATCCAGAAGGCTGCTTAAGGCCCTTGTTCCGGGAAGCTTGGTCCCAACAGAAAGAAAACCTCGCTGAATAGCATTGATCAGCTGATTGGTGATCTGCATATAAACAGAAACATCTGATTTCCTGTCAATTTTTATAAAGCCTGCATAAGGAATATCAACCGGACTATCCATAATATTAAAACTGGCACCATTAAACCATCCGGCAATATACTACTTTTGAAATAAAAAATCATGACGCTTTACCACCTCTTGGAAAAAATTGTCCATAACAATGAAATGCATGCCCGATGGCTGAATACGCTTTCATTCATGGAAAATGCCGGAGCACGGAAGATCTCCGCCTGCGAACATCCGGAAAAAGTAGATATCATACAGCTGAAGCATGCTGCGGAAGAGCACCGCCATGCTTTTTACCTGAAAAAACAAATTGCCAAGCTGGGTCCTGAGCTATGTACAGCTTACAGAAATCATGAGCTACTTGCGCCGGTTGCGACCCGCCAATACCTTCATTCACTGGATATCCGTTCCTGCAGGTATCTGAAAGAGAATTTCAATCTCGATAAAGAAGGCTTAAAATATGCGGCTTACCTGTTTGTAACCTATGCTATTGAAGTAAGGGCGGATGAGCTGTATCCGGTTTATCAGGATATCCTTACCAAGACAGCGTCCCGGATTATGGTAAAATCAATCATTCTGGAAGAAGAAGGTCACCTGGAGGAGATGGTCAGCCAGCTGAAAAGCTTTTCGGAGAACTGGGAATCCCATGCGGAAAATATTGTAAAAATAGAGAAGAGCCTGCATGACGAATGGATGGACTCCATTGATCAGGAAATTTCACGGTTCAGCTATGTTTAAACGTTTACAGGAAAATCTGAATAAGAGGGAAGAAGCCGGCATATTGAGGCTCCTGAAGCTTCGGCCAGACGGAGCTGACTTTTACTCTAATGATTATCTGGGTTTTGCCGGCAATAAGGAGCTTCAGAGTCTGTTGCTGAAACAGGTTTCTGAAAGACCATACCTGTTATCAGGTAGCACCGGCTCAAGGCTGATCAGCGGAAACAGCATTGTAGTCACTGAAACAGAAAAGTTCATCGCCCATGAGCATGGATATCCCTCCGCTTTGCTTTTCTCATCCGGTTACAATGCCAACCTGGCATTGTTTTCCACGCTACCCGGCCGGCACAGTACCGTAATTGTTGATGAGCACATCCACCGTTCCGTGCACGATGCCTGCCAAATGTCCTACGCTAAAAAATTAAAGTTCAGGCATAATGATCCCGAAGACCTGGAGCAGATTTTAAGGAGGCAGACCGGGGAATGCTTTATTGCCATTGAAAGCCTCTACTCAATGGATGGCGATCTTGCCCCAATTGAAGAAATTGCTGCCCTCGCAGAAAAATACGACGCTGTCTTAGTGGTAGATGAGGCTCATGCTTTTGGAGTCTTCGGATACGGATTGGTGGAAAAGTACCACCTGAAGGATAAAATTTCCGTTGTCCTGATCACTTACGGAAAAGCTTTGGGGGCACATGGGGCCGCTATTCTGTGCGATGAATCAACGAGATCTTACCTGATCAATTTCGCGTCTCCACTGATCTATACAACATCCTCACAAGATTTTCAATGGGTGAGCATAAAAACCGGATATGAGTTTTTAAAAGCGAATGAACAGCTGCCGATACAATTGCAGGAGAACATCAGAATTTTCAGACAGCAAGCCATGAAAACCCCTTCATCAGAGCACAGTCCTGTTCAGGCTATCATCATTCCGGAGCATGAGCGGCTGAAAGCTTTGCAGCAAACCTTGTTGCAAGAAGGCTTTCTGACCTATCCTGTCTATAGCCCGGCCGTTAGGCCCGGGACAGAGCGCCTCAGAATATGCCTGCACAGTTTCAATACGGAAAAAGAGATCATGGAACTTGCCGGTATCATAAAAAGCTTCATAAATAAAAGTTGAACTTAAATAGATAACATAAGAAATGAAACTATTCATAACCGGAATCGGTACGGATGTAGGTAAAACCGTCTGTTCTGCAGTTCTGGTAAAGTATTTTAACGCAGATTACTGGAAGCCGGTACAGTCTGGAGACCTTGATTATACGGACAGCATGAAGATCATGGGCTGGGTGGGGAATGACGTGGTTTGTCATCCGGAAGCCTACCGCTTACAGCTCGCCGCTTCACCTCATCAGTCGGCGGCGGCAGAAGGTACACGGATCAATCTGGAAAGTTTCAGGCTGCCTGAAACATCCAATCCCCTCATTGTGGAAGGAGCCGGCGGATTGATGGTTCCTCTTTCCGATCATGAATTGATCATTGATCTTATCGTCAGATTAAATATTCCCGTTGCGCTGGTCGTCAGAAATTATCTGGGCTGCATCAACCACAGCCTGCTGTCTTTACTGGCACTTAGACAAAGAAACCTTAACCTTGAATACCTTATTCTCAATGGGAGCTTTCCCAGAGATACGGAACGGGTAATCATCAACTTCCTGATGCCGGAAACCAAAATCATCAGAATACCGGAGGTGGAGTTCCCCACACCGGAAAATATAAAGATCATTACAAAACAACTTAAAATTTATGACAATGGATAAAAAAACAAAAATGAGGAATGACTGGACAAAAACGGAAATAGAAGAAATCTACCACCTGCCTTTACTGGAACTGATCTATAAGGCTGCAAGCGTTCACCGGGAATGGCATGATCCCAGGGAAGTGCAGATATCCACTTTGCTATCCATAAAAACCGGAGGCTGTCCGGAGGACTGTTCCTATTGCGGGCAGGCTGCACGATATCACACCAATATTAAAGTTCAGGCCTTATTGCCTACGGAAACGGTCATCGAACATGCCAGAAAGGCGAAAGAATCAGGCTCCTCCCGTTTTTGTATGGCCGCAGCGTGGCGTGAAGTACGTAATAACCGAGATTTCGACCGGGTTATTGATATGGTGAAAGGAGTGAGTGAACTTGGTATGGAGGTTTGCTGTACCCTTGGAATGTTGACGGAAGAACAGGCGATTCGGCTTCAGGAGGCCGGGCTATATGCCTATAATCATAACCTGGATACTTCAGAACAGTATTATGATGAGATTATTTCCACCCGGACATTTGACAACAGGATCAATACGATCAATAACGTAAGAAAAGCCGGGATCACCGTTTGCTCTGGCGGTATTATCGGTCTTGGCGAAACACATCAGGACAGGATTTCAATGCTCCTGACGCTGGCTACGATGCCTAAACATCCGGAATCCGTTCCGATCAATGCTTTGGCCAGAGTAGCAGGAACTCCCCTTGAAAACAATCCTAAGGTAGACACCTGGGAAATGGTGCGGATGATTGCTACGGCAAGAATCATCATGCCTTCATCAATGATCCGATTAAGTGCCGGAAGGATTGAAATGACGGAATTTGAGCAGGCCTGGTGCTTTATGGCAGGTGCCAATTCCATCTTCACGGGAGAAAGAGAAACCCTGCTGGTAACCCCTAATCCCGGCGTTTCAGAAGATATGCTCATGCTGAACACTTTAGGACTAAAACCGATGGAAAAGATGGAAAAAGTGCAAAGCTAGGCATTTCAGCTCAGGTCGGGATTTTTCCTGACCTATTGCTCCTATATCTGATTATCACTATTCAAACCGGTTTTATAAAAATTTACTAACAATATGCAAAATTTAAAAGAAAGGGACAGAACCGTCAACTGGCACCCCTATACACAAATGAAAACTGCAGATGAGGCTATTCCCATCATAAAAGGAGAGGGGATTTATCTTTACGATGACGAAGGAAAAAGATACATCGATGCAGTGTCATCATGGTGGGTTACCTTACATGGTCATGCCAATTCTTATATTGCCCAGCGTGTTTTTGAGCAGCTGAATACCCTTGAACAGGTTATTTTTGCAGGCTTCACCCATGAGCCGGCCATACGGCTTTCTGAAAATTTACTGAAACTGCTGCCGGAAAACCAGAAGAAAGTCTTTTATTCCGATAACGGGTCTACGGCTGTGGAAGTGGCTTTGAAAATGAGTATCCAATACGCTTATAATCTGGGAAAGGAGAAAACAAAAATCTTAGCTTTCAAAAACGCCTATCACGGGGATACTTTCGGCGCAATGTCCGTAAGTGGAAGAAGTGCCTGGACCCGGCCTTTCGGGGAGATGCTGTTTGAAGTTATTTTTATAGATACTCCTGACCGGGAAAACCTTGAAGACCTGAAATCGCAGATCAGGGGCATAGCTGAAGAAACGGTTTGCTTCATTTATGAACCTTTGGTTCAGGGGGCTGCGGGTATGCTGATGCATGCTTCGGAAGATCTGTCAGAGCTCATGAAGTTTTGCAGGGAACAGGGCATACTGCTGATCCAGGATGAAGTTTTTACAGGCTTTGGGAGAACAGGAAAACTTTTCGCCGCAGATCACCTTTCCGAAAAGCCTGACATCATGTGTTTTTCAAAAGGATTAACGGGAGGAACCATGCCTATGGGGATCACCACCTGCTCGAATGAGCTGTACCATGCTTTTTATTCTGATGACCCGTACAAGACCTTATTTCACGGTCATTCATTCACGGCCAATCCGCTAGCGTGCACTGCCGCCCTGGCAAGCATGGAACTTTTACTGAATGAGGAAACCCAATTGAATATAAGCATGATAAAGGAACAGCACTATCAGTTCGCTGAAATCCTTAGCCGGCACTCAGGGGTAGAAAATGTCCGCCAGACCGGAACCATTTTGGCCTGGGATCTAAAAACCCGAAAAGGAACTTCCTACTTTAATGAAACCGGGAAAAAAATTTATGGTGAGTTCCTCTCAAGGGGGATCATTATGAGGCCATTGGGAAATGTTATGTATCTGGTTCCTCCTTACTGCATTACCTCCGGGGAGCTGAATTTTATCTACAGAAATATCTTGTCGGTACTGGACCGGCTGGATGCTCATCATGGCAGACCTGAATCTGCCGGACAGCTCTAAGCCTTTTATTGGCTTGTTTTTTGGATTCCTGTAGTTAAAATTTCCCTTATGATATCAGTGTTTTTATTGCAGCTAGACTGGAAAGAATTATTAATGGGGCATGAAGAATGGTCGTTTCTTCTGGAGATCATATTGCGGACCGTCATTATGTTTTTAACGATCATCATCGGGCTGAGGGTACTGGGAAAAAGGGGAGTCAAGCAGCTTTCCATATTTGAACTGGTGGTCATCATCGGGCTTGGCTCAGCTGCCGGGGATCCCATGTTCAATAAAGATGTGGGTATTGTTTCCTCTATCATTGTCTTTCTTGTCATTATCCTCTTATATAGCATGATAACTTATTTTATCGGAAGGAATAAGAATTTTGAAAAGCTGGTAGAGGGAAGGTCTATCTGCTTAATCGAAAACGGTGAGTTTTCCATAGAAAACTTCAAAAAGGAAAACCTGGGAAGTGACGAGTTTTTTGCAGAATTGAGGCTGAAAGGTATTTCCCAGCTTGGTCAGGTGGAAAAGGCCATAGAAGAGATTTCAGGAGAGATCAGTGTATTCTTCTTTGAAAATGAAAAGGTAAGATACGGGCTTCCCATTATGCCTGACTCCCTGGATGATCCGCTACGGCATATTCCTCAGGAAGGGTATTATTCATGCGTATTTTGCGGACATACCGAAATAAAACCGGCCGGGGAGGCAGGAAAGTGCCCAAAATGCAAGAAAGAGGAATGGGTACAGGCCAGCAATAAAAAAAGAGTGACATAAGTAGAAATAATGTATTTTTACTTATGGAAAATTTAAACTTTGAATCCAATTCTCTATTTGAATTATACCAGCATCTCAACCTTCCGGTCAACTTAATCAATACGGCCGAAGGCTTTTCAGTTTTTAACCTTAAAGATGTCGGTTTCCAGCTTCCGTATCAGTCCACCTCATACCGTCCTAACTTTTTTTCCTTCCTGTTTGTAAAGGACGGAGCCGGAAAATATACCATTGATGAGCATACCTTTGAAGTGAAGGAACATTCGGTCTATTTCACCAATCCCAGCAATTACAGAACTTTCAGCTGGGAAAGGATCGGGGAGATCTATCTGATTACCTTCGATGAAACGTTTCTGAAAAAATATGTGAGCAAAGAAATATTTCAGGATTTCCCGTTCCTTTTGACGGAAACCGTAAGGCCTAAGATCGTAACGGATGAATTTTACGAATCCGTGGAAAAGGTTTATCTTCAGATCCATTCCGAATATGTAGGAACTTCAGCTTATAAATACAAGATTATCGGTCATCTGCTCGCTGTTCTTTTTTATAGGATCAAACAATATTTCTGGCAGGATTATAATCCTATTTATGAGGGCAACAGGAGCTCGCAGATCGTCAAGTCCTTTAAACAGCTTTTGGAAAAACATTACCGTGATTTGCTTTCCGGCAAAACGGATACTGCTTACAGGGTGCAGGATTATGCCGATGCGCAAAACCTTCACCCCAATTATTTTAACAATGTCATCAAATCCAAAACAGGAAAATCCGTAACCACATGGATCTCGGAAAAAACCATTTCCGAAGCTAAGGCTTTATTGCAGAATTCTTCGGTTTCCATTAAAGAGATCACGTACAGACTGGGATTTTCCGAAACGGCTCACTTCAGCAATTACTTTAAAAAGCACACCCGTACAACGCCGGCCCAATACAGAAAAGAGATCACCGAAAACCGGTAACCGGATATTCTTTCAGCTACATTTAAAATTTGCAACTAATCCTTTAGTATTTGCAACAAAACCGGCCTGCTCCCGCGCTACCTTTGTCATGTAATCTTAAAACAATTAAAATCATGAACAATTTATCTGAAAAAGTAGTCCTTGTAACAGGCGCATCCAAAGGAATAGGAGCTGAAGTAGCCAAAAAGCTTGCAGAAGCCAATGCCAAAGTAATTGTAAACTATGCAGGCAGTAAAGAAGACGCTGACCAGGTTGTGGCAGCCATTAAGGAAAAAGGCGGAGACGCTGTTGCCATTCAGGCAGATGTAAGCAAGCCTGAAGATGTAAAATCACTTTTCGATCAGGCCATTGCCCGGTATGATAAAATTGATGTTCTGGTAAATAATGCCGGGATCATGATCACCAAAACTATCCAGGAAACCACCGATGATGAATTTGACCGTCACTTCAATATCAATGTAAAAGGCGTTTTCAATACGCTCCGTGAGGCAGCCACCCGGCTTGCGGATAACGGAAGTATCATCAACTTTTCAACTTCGGTAAACAGGCTGATGCTTCCGGGCTATGCAACTTATGTGGCTACAAAATCTGCCGTAGAACAGCTTACCAGGGTTTTCTCCAGAGAGATCGGGCACAGGGGGATCAATGTAAATTCCATTTCGCCCGGCCCTACAGCCACAGCATTATTCTTACAAGGAAAATCCCAGGAAACCATAGACAGGCTTGCCAACCTGAATCCGTTCGGAAGAATTGCAGAGACAGATGATATTGCCAATGTAGTGGTATTCCTTGCCAGCGACGAGGCCAAATGGATCAATGCTCAGAATGTAGGAGTAAACGGGGGAATGGCATAATAGCTCATAATTATAATTCATAACTCAATTACAAAATGAAAACAAGCTTATATGGTAAAACAGCCCTGATCACGGGCTCAGCCAGAGGTTTAGGAAAAGCCATAGCGGAACGTTATGCAGCTTTGGGGGCCAATATCGTCATCAATTATTCCAGAGATAAAGCTTCTGCGGATGAAGTGGTCTCCAACATCAAGGCCATGAATGTGGGTGTCATTGCTGTTCAGGCGGATGTAAGCAAAGTTGCAGAGATAGAAAAGCTGTTCAGTGAGGCTAAAAATGCCTTCGGGAAAATAGACATCGTTGTAGCCAACGCGGGTATCGAAATGGTGGAGACTCCTGTTACGGATTTTACCGAGGAACAGTTTGACCGCCTTTTCAGCATCAATACCAAGGGCGCGTATTTCACAATGCAGCAGGCTGCAAAAAATGTAGAGGACAACGGAAGAATTATTTACATCGCTTCCAGCACAACGGCATTTCCCGTTCCGGGAATGGCCGTGTACGGAGGCAGCAAAACCACGCCAAGGTACATGGTTGATGTGCTGTCAAAAGAGATCGGGCATCGCGGGGTAACGGTAAATGCCATTATTCCTTTTGCCGTGGACCATTCGGGGATCTTTGCGGAGGAAAACAGCTATCCGGAACTAAGGAAATCGCTTATAGACAGTTGCCCCATGGGCAGATTGGCAGAGGTGGAGGATGTAGCCAATATTGCCGAGTTTTTTGCAAGTGATTTGTCTTCATTCGTAAACGGGCAACATTTGTTGGTGAACGGCGGAGCAACACAATAATTCAAATCATTTTTCAATCACAATATGGAAGCACTAAAGAATAAAAGAGTAGTGATACTGGGTGCAAGCTCAGGATTAGGGTTGGCAACAGCAAAGGCTGCTGCCGGAGAAGGAGCAGATCTTATCATGGTCTCAGGCAATCAGCAGCGTATTGATGAAGCCTTGAAAAGTTTTCCGGCAGGCACGGAAGGATATGCCATTGATCTGAGTAAGGAAGAGAATATCAGAGATTTCTTCGGGAGAATCGGTAAATTTGATCACCTGGTATATACTGCCGGAGAGAATTTGAATCTGACCTATCTCTCGGAAACAGATTTGCAGAAAGCAAGGGACTTTTTCATTCTCCGTTATTGGGGAGCTCTGGCAGCCATAAAATATGGAAGTCCAAACATCAATGAAGGCGGTTCCATTGGCCTTACCAGCGGAATTGCAAGCCAGCGGCCGGGCCCGGGCTGGGCATTGGCATCAAGCATCTGCGGCGCGATGGACGGCCTGTGCAGAGCCATGGCAGTAGAGCTGGCCCCGGTAAGAGTAAATGCAGTGGCTCCCGGTGTCATCAGAACCAATTTATGGAACAGCATGACGGAGCAGCAAAGAGACGATTTCTACAAAAATGTTGGAGACTCCTTACTGGTAAAAAGAGTGGGGGAAGCGGAAGATATCGCCCGGACATTTGTTTTTCTAATGAAACAAAGCTTCGCTACAGGACAGATCATTACTGTAGACGGTGGTGCCGTCCTGGTTTAGACTATTCAAAAACCCGTTTTGGCTTAGTTTTCACTCATTTCGGTTTATTCAGGATTTTGTTTGCTGCAGAACTTTGCATTCATCAAATCAAAGAAAAATGAATAAAACTGTTTTAATTACCGGAACTTCATCCGGAATCGGAAAAACTACAGCCATCTATTTTGCCAATAACGGCTGGAACGTCGTTGCAACGATGCGTACTCCGGAAAAAGAAACTGAACTGCATCAATACCCTAATATCTTTGTCACACAGCTGGAGGTAACAGAGCCTTCCTCCATTCAGCAGGCTGTTGAAAAAAGTATTGAAAGGTTCGGAAAGATCGATGTGGTTATTAACAATGCAGGCTATGGCCAACAGGGACTTTTTGAAGCCACTTCTCCTGAGAAGATCAAGGCCCAGTTTGAGGTCAATGTATTCGGAGTCATGAATGTTGTCCGGGGCATTCTGCCTCATTTCCGTAGCAACCGATCGGGAACGATAGTAAATATTTCCTCAGGTGCCGGCAGGGTAACCACGCCAATGCTATCCGTTTACTGCGCTTCAAAATTTGCTGTGGAAGGGTTTACAGAATCCCTGGCCTTTGAACTGGATTCGCAGAATATCAGAGTGAAGATAGTAGAACCGGGGTTCATTAAAACACCATTTTATGAAAGGGCTCATAAGGAATTTGCTTTTGATCCCGGGCTTGAAGACTATAAGGAGTTTTCTGAAGAGATGAATGCGTTCTTTACCTCTTTTGGAAGTGCAGACAATCTTTTCTCTTCAGCCGATGTCGCCCGCATCATTTATACAGCAGCTACGGATGAGACCACCCGGCTGCGCTATGTTGCAGGACCTGACATCGAACCGTTGCTTGGGATCAGAAACAGCAAGCCGGATCAGGAATATGTGGATTTTACCAGAAATCTGTTTATGCCGAACGGATTTAAAAAATAGTCCGAAGAAAACCTGTAATTGCAATTAATTACAGGTTTCTTGACATCAGCAGGCTTTTAATTTAATATTTTTGTGTTTAACATTCTCATATGCGCGTATTATTTTCATTGGCTATATCTTTAGTTTTCAGTTTAAATATCCCGGCCCAGGATTTAGAGGCTGTATTCCGGAGAGTAGTGGATTCGGCTTATCAGGCCAATCCCGGAACTATCGGGTTGCTCGTTCACATAGAAGCTCCCGGTAAAAATATTTCATGGAGCTATGCGGTGGGCAGCAACGGTAAAAACAATTCCCAAAGACTCAATCCCGACCAGCCGCTTTTAATAGCCAGCAATACAAAACCCTATATTTCTGCAACTATCCTGAAGCTCATAGAACAGAACAAACTGAAAATAGATACCCCGGTTAAAACTTTATTGAGCGAAAAAACCGTTACATTGCTTTCCGGAGCGGGATATGATCTGAATAAGATCAATCTAAGTCACTTACTGTCCCATACTTCAGGAATCAACGATTACGTCACGGAAGATTATTTTAAATTTATCGATACCCATAAAAAGTACAGCTGGACAAGGGATGAGCAGATCACTCTGGCTTCAAAGCAAAAAAAACTGGGTGAACCCGGAAGTGTTTTCAGATATGCCGATATCAACTATGTCCTGCTTTCTGAAATCATTGAATTACAAACAAAGAAACCTTTCTACAAAGCAGTACGTTCTCTCCTGAACTATAAGAAACAGGGACTGAAAAACACCTGGTTTATCCAGCTTGAAAAACCTGGCCATCACACCCTTCCTATGGTAAACCAATACTGGGGTCATCGCCATTGGGAGATCAAGGAACTGAACCCATCCTGGGATTTATACGGTGGCGGCGGAATGGCCTCCAACGTTCATGAAATGGCCCGGTTTTTCCAAATGCTTTTTAACGGAAAGATCATTAAAGATCCGGAGATATTGAACTTATGTACACTGATGTTCCCCCGGATCTGGATACCAACTACTGTCTGGGTATCAGAAAGATCAGAATAGGGAACATGACGGTCTATAATCATGGAGGCGGTCTTGGCACCGATGTGATCTACCTGCCCGGGCTTAATGCAAGTATTTCCATAGCGGCCGTGGATGCAGATAAAAGACCTGTTGCCGTAGAGATAAGCCATCTTCTTGCTTTAAAATTACAATCGTTAAAATATTCCGAATGATCGATCCGTCCGTAAAGAAAAATAATCTGAAGTATTTTGATTCCATTTCCGGGCTTACAAATGCTTTCGGAGTTTCAAAGCCTCTGCATCCACTGATCACAGTCTTCAATCACGACGAGATCTCACCGGATTCTGAAGTGAAGAACCTGGTCACCAGTTTCTTCATGATCTCTTACAAAAGCAATTTAAAAGGAAAGCTGAGATATGGGCAAAGCCACTATGATTTTGATGATGGAGGACTTATCTTTGTAGCTCCTAACCAGGGTTTATCGGTTGTTGATGACAGTGGCGAGTGCCTCGGGATGAGTTTGTTTTTCCATCCTGATCTTCTTCTTTCCTATCCTCTGGGAAAAACTATCAGCTAATACGGCTTTTTTTCATACAATATTACCGAAGCTTTGCACATATCTGAAAAGGAGAAGCAAAAGATCATCAGCGTTTTTGAAGACATCCGGCTGGAACTTGATTCTTTAATTGATGACATCAGCCAGGATCTCGTTATTTCCTATATTGAAGTACTGCTGAACTATTGCAACCGCTATTATAAAAGGCAATTCATCACCCGGAAACCCGCCAGCCATACGGTCCTGGAAAAGTTTGAAAACTATTTGTCTGAATATTTTGATAATGAACTTTCCTTAAACCGGGGCCTTCCGGATGTGAAATATTTTTCTGACAAACTTCACCTTTCTTCAAGTTATTTAAGTGACATGCTCAGGAACCTGACCGGCCTGAACACCCAACAGCATATCCATGCAAAACTGATTGATAAGGCCAAGGCAAAACTGGCCTCTACAGACCTTAGTATTGCTGAGATAGCCTATACTCTGGGCTTTGAGCATCCACAGTCTTTCAATAAACTTTTTAAGGCTAAAACCCGGATGTCCCCGTTGCAGTTCCGGCAATCTTTGAGCTGAAACACCGTTATTTTTAAATATAAATTCAGAATTTATTACACTATATAGGGAATTATACAGTGATTATTCCCATTAAAATTTGCATATTTGTCTTGTTAACAATTAAAAAAAACATCTTATGACAAAAAAAGAATTGACCGGCAAGGTAGTACTGATCGCCGGAGGAGGGAA
>NZ_JBGCUR010000012.1:0-90032 GCF_041361455.1 Chryseobacterium gossypii
TTTTCAGTGCCGCAAAGATAGAACCTTATTCTTCTATCATCCAAATTTATTTAACGTGATTTTATCAATTGTGGAAACTTATATCCATAACTTACTGATAACATTATATTTTCCACATGATCAGCAGTTATCCACAATATCGAAATAAGCGTAATGGGATCAGAATCAGAAATAGCGGCCCACCAATAGCTTATATATATAATACCCAAGCAGGGATCCGATAATATCTGCTATTATATCCAGAGTTTCCATGGATCTCCCCAGGCCCATCTCTTCCTGAAGGATCTCAGTAAGAAAGGCATATATTAAAATTATCTGAAAAAAGTAAATGAATTTTATCCTGGGAAAAGCTGCAATAAAGGAAAACCCAAGAACGGCAAATATAGTCAGGTGTAAAGCTTTATCAATGCCTGAGAACATGAACCAATATTCATGATTCTCCTGTCCTGGCTTAAGAAGCATATAAGTAAGAAATGCCCAATAAATGGGCAAAATCTTACTGAATATTTTTGAGATTTTATCCAATGATAGCCTGGTATTCTTCAGCAGAAAGCAATTCAGACTGATCTGCTCCATCAGCGACTTCTAATTTGATGATCCAGCCGTTTCCGTAAGGATCGGAATTTAATAATTCAGGTTGGTCTTCCAAGTCTGAATTAAATTCAATAACTTTTCCTGAAACAGGTAAGAATAAATCTGAAACAGTTTTTACTGCTTCTACACTTCCGAAAACATCTCCACCATTAAGATCATCATCTACAGTATCTACATCTACGTATACGATATCTCCAAGCTCACCTTGGGCAAAGTCTGTAATACCGATCGTAGCAATGTTACCTTCGATTTTGATCCATTCATGATCTTTAGTGTACTTTAATTCTGATGGTGTATTCATTTCTAAATTTTTATTTTGTACAAATGTATTTAAAATTATAAAAGGTTCAAATATCGGATATAAAAAATGTCCCTCAAAATTGAAGGACATTTAAATTTTAGTCATTTTATCTAGAATCCGCCAGAATCTCCAAATGTGAAGGTTGCTGAAAGTCCTGCTCTGATGGTGGAAAGCGGGAATGCCGTGGAGATTTTGTATTTAGATGTCATCTGCTCATAGAATATCCTTAAATTAAGATTTTCAGAAACATTATAATCTGCTGACAGTTTAATATTCAATAGTTTCTGACCTCCTGTAATCTGAGAGTCATCCAACAGAATATTGGTAATGCTTGTCCTGCTGTCTCTCAAAGAGAAATCGCCTCTGATATTAAGGTCACTTCCTTTTCCTCTGGTTCCTCTTCCTCTGATATTAGCCGTTCCTAATCTGAAGTTACGGATGATATATCCTAATCTTACAACATATTCCGTATTGGCATCTTCTGTAAGGGTATGGTTCACCAATCCCAGTATTAATGTTCTCATCCTGTTATACTGTAAACCGAACTGCATATTATTTCTCATGGTAACATCAATTCCGATCAATGGTGAGAAGTTTTCAACATAACCAACCTGAGCGAAAGTAAATGGATTGATATAATCTCCATTAACGTCCAGCCTTTCTTCAAGAGGCATACTAAGACTGTTAAAGTAATCAATGCTCGACTGAATGCCTGATGCGGTATAAGTCGCAGTATATGCATGCAATAGATCAAATTTAGAGAACTGGCCGTTAATAATCGGAATATTTCTCAATCCTGAATAGGTGATTTTCCAGTTCGGTAAAGGTAAACCTGCTTTTTTAGCATCGCCTATCATTTTTGGTGATTTGCCTTCTACTGCGGCTCGGAAGGCCGGTATCAGAACATAGGCATTGGAAATACTGTGTCCTTCCGTAAATCCGTCAGGTCCTATATTTCCTCCCAGCTGCTGGGAAATTGCCCTGGCATTCTGTCTGAGAGCCTGATAAATGGCCTGCCCGTTGCTGAAGGAAGTTTTCAGCAGCACTACGGAATTGGAATAGGTGACCATATCATTGGCAAATGTATAATCCGGATTTGGAATATGGGTGATCGGATCCACATAATTAAATCCGGTATGCGAAAGATTCCTGTTATAGGTATGGAGTCCACTGAGGTCTATTCTGAAATCATTTGCCGGCATTATCTGTAGGTTGGCTCTCAGCTCGCGGGTTGACATCCGTACATACGGATCCGTCATATAATCAGAGCCACTTACCCAGCCATTTTCCATAACAATCCTTCTGATATCTGCCTGTGATCCCAACAGGAATCCTATAGTAGGTCCTCCCAGTGTCTGTCCGTATCCATACCAGTTTGGTGCAGACAATAGTCCCGGAAGAACTGTCCCGTTATTTTCAGTATAGGTAACATCCAGCTGCTTAAAGGATGTCAATAAGTAAGCTGCACTTTGCAGCGGCGTCAGCCTGTTTTTAAATTTATATCGCTTAAAGCTGAATCTTTTTTTCTCCCATTGCTGGGTATAAACATTGTTTAGGGAGTCAATCTCCTGCTTACGCTTCTGAAGTTTCGCGGAAATATTCTTGAAATATTTGAACTGCCCGAAAAACTTCGTGAAATCCGCAGTGGCTGTAGCATTGATCACATTGGTATTCTGGCCGATGGAGCCTAAGCTTTCAGATTTATTGGTATCCGGGTTAACAAAATAACTCATAACCGTACTTCGGGCGTTCCAGTTATAGGTAAAGCCATATCCAAGCTCAGCATCAATGAAATCCAGATAAGGAAGATACTGGAACGGCAGTTTATAGTTCAGCTGTACCCTGTGATTATACAATACCGGTCTTCCCGCTCTGAATATATTCCCGAAGATCGAGTTATTATCCATTGTATTGACATCCACATTATCATTAAGTGTTCTTGTCGCGGAATTAATTTCCAGCTTTAATGATTTTGTGAAATTGAAGCCTAAGGCATACTGCCAGCCAAAATAGAAGTTTCTGTTTTTAATGGCAGCGAAATCATCGCCGTAGTTTCCACTTAAGATTGCATCAATATTTCTAAATTCAAGCTCATTATAATTCCTGTCAATTTCCGTCCTGAAGGAGAATCTTGTTGGAACCGGGTTAAAATTAAATTCTTTTATCCAACGCAGATATTTGGTTGATTTGGCCGTATCACTGATCATTTTATTGAAAGGCCTGATTACCCATGGTTTGAATGTATAATTATAGTCAATATATCCCCTCAGGTATTGCCTGTAGTTTTTCTTTGTATAAATATCTCTGTAAAAGTCATCATTATAAACAGCCGTAACGGAAACGTTTTCTATATCATAGAATTTAGTTTTTTTGTTCGGGTTCACTCTTTCTTTATGCATATTGACAACTCCAATGCTTCTTTGCTGTGTGTATGTTCTTGCCACTTTTTTAAGCTGCTCTTTATTGGCGGCTTTACTAAATTCAACATCGGTGTCCAATGGATTGTACTTCGGATCTTCAATGGTCTGCGAGTAAGAATAGTTCAACGGAATCTTCATACCGCTTTTTTCCGGAAGGAACTTATCTACATTCACAGAAGTATTGATGCTGAATGCTGATTGTGTAGACTGGTTCCTTTCCGCAGGCTTGGAATCTATATTACCAAAGCCTACAGAGGTATAGGATGCGCTTGTATTTACCACAGCAAAGTCTCCCAGGTTGAAGTTCAGACTTGCATTCCCTGCATATCCTCCATCATTTTCAATTTCGGAAAGACGTATTTCGTTTACCCAAAGTACCCTGTCTATTGAAACGGCTCCTCTGTCCCCGGCATTTCTGATCCCTAACATGATGGTGGTAATATTTCCCAAACTAGGTCGCCCTTTGATATAAATCTTTTTAAAATTCACGTCTCCACCAAATAAAGGATCCTGTAACCTGGCCGCTATCTCATTTGGATGGTCTTTATCTCTTCTTATTTTAGCATCTACAAAATTCTGGATATCCAGATCCACTTCATTTTCAAACGGCCAAATTTCTAAAGGAGTAGTAGCGGTCTTCGGAGTAAGTTTCAAAGAAGCTTCATATTCGTAATAATTATCTGTAGCGTCACTTCCGAAACGAATAAAGAACTTTGTTTTTTCATCCATCTGGCCGATATTCAGATCTCTGTTCGTAGGGTCCTCTGCATGTACAAATAATTTCAACTTTTTATATCTTCTCATATCCAAAGATGTATTTTTAAATACACCTCTTGCTTCTGTGCTTACCAGATTTGAAGCTTTTAAATACAGAGAAGCTTCATTCTGTCTTTGTGCACCCGCATTTCCGCTTAAAATCTGTCTGTCAATACCCGGAGGTAAAACATATGGTGGCTGGTTCAGAGCATTTTCTTCAATATTTACGCTTCCAATTTCCAGATCCTGAGAGCTCGTATCCACAGTACCTTCATCTGTTGCAGGATCTGTACCATATTTAGCGATATTTTTAGGATATCTTCTCCAGTCTGATCTTACCAGATCCAACGTTGCGAATCTCAGAGTGGAAGTCTGATCAAAACCTTTTAGTAGCAACCTCGCAAATCTCACATTATTCAGGATTGAAATATCATGATCTCCTCCTGTTCCCGGCTCATCATATTTTGATACCGGAATCCTGAACAGATACCATTTTACTTCAGAACTCTGCCCGTTCTGAAACTGGGCCTGAACGGTTTTCACATCCACAATATTATTCTGCCCCAACGTCAGGCTAGCCTGATCAAGGTTAACGATGTATTCGTTATAGCTTTCTGTCTGATCCAGATTGTAATCTTTATTAATATCTTCAGCGTCAGGGGTCTGTGATGATACTTCCAGAGAGTTACTTTGTGAGTTTCCTTCCGGCCCTCTGAAATATTTATATCTCTGAACCACGGATGCAGCCTGGCTTCCTGTAAATTTATTAGACATGTAGAATACAAAGTCATCTACTGCCGGGTCTGTCAGGTTGGTTACCGGATTGGTAAAGGTATTTCCGAATTTCATTGCTTCCTGATCTGATGTCAGACCGTCATAGCCGGCATCCTGCGCTATTCTTTCATCCCCTTCGCTGGAGAAAGCATAGAGGATAGGAGGTTGCTTCGGCTGCACACCCCAGTTTGAATTGGTGGTTGTGGAAGGCGCGGAAGGAGTAGGCAGCCCATTCTCGTACTGCATATATCCGTCTTTAAGGATGTCCTCTGATACGTTACCCAGCTGTAACAAAAGTTTTGGTGCCGTACCTAAGGTATTTCCGTCCGCATAAGGATCCATCAACCAGAATTCCACATATTCTATATTGGAATTTACAAAATTGGAAATGCTGATCGGCCTCATGATACCAGCCCATCTTTGCTGGGTACTCTCAGTATTCGGATTTACGTTGTAAGGCCCTTTTTCCTGCGGATAATAGGAGATGTCGAATGTATGAGTATAAGTCTGTTCACCCGCTACGAAATCTCTGTTATTATAGATCTCGGAAAGCTGAACTCTTCGGGAAGCATGATTTGACATTGATTGCGGTGTGATGCCTGCAGGAGCTCTTCCTCCTACTCCCCAGAATCTCTGATCAATATTATACCAGGATAACAATCCTCTTCCGTAACCGTTAGTAAGATCGTTGCTGGTACCTGCTCCCTGGAACAGAGGGTCAGACTGGTTTTTCTCCGGCTTTGAGGCCAGACTCCAGGCTGTCGGTTCCTTTAATGATATTTTTGAGGTGGTCTGTTCAAAATCATCAATATATGACTGGTCATTTGTTCCCTTATTAAGCCCCGGAAGCAAATAGGCCGCTTCCATTTTGAAGTTAAGGCTGGATGGCGCTTCTGTATTAACAAGAGGAATTTTATCCGTTAATCTCGTCAGAAACGGCAACTGATTGTTATACATCAAATTGATCCCCGCCATGGTATTATTTACAGCTTCCTGCCCATAATTTACCTTTTGGGTAAGCGGAGATTCAGAATAGTTGACAACAGTTCCGCCTAAAATAAAGTTTTCACTAAACCTTCTTTCCAGATTTAATCCTAAGAACCTTTTTCTCTGGGTATTGAATGTTAATTGATTTTCCAATGAAATGTTGATAGCCTGTCCGGATTGCTTCACCTGCTCATTGATGATAGTCACCGTACCTAGCATATAATCCACGGTATAGTCAACACCTTCTGTTAACTGAACACCATTGGCAGAAACCTTTACTGATCCCTGCGGAACGTTTACGGCTCCCAGGGAAATCCCCTGCCCCTGTGTTCCTTTGTAACGGCCTTCCAGGGTATATCGCTGTGCCAAGTTGCTGGAGCTTGCTACCTGTTTCTGCTGGGTATAGAGATCAGAAAACACGTATTGCGGATTATTGCTTCCCAGCACCTGAGCCATATAGCTTCCGAAAGGCTGGACTTTCGTAAAGATCACTTTTCCGGCCTCGGGTCTTATCGTAATTCCGTTGACAAAGTCAAAAATCCCGTCTCCGGCAACACCTCCATTGGTCTGAAGGTCACCGTTCAGATTCAGACGGTCCCAGTTGAGTAATTTTAATAAGTTGATATCCTGAACTGGGGTATTCGGAAGATAATTCACTTTTCCTCCCGTTTGTGCATCCCTGTAAAATACATTCAGAATAAATCCGTCCTGGTTGATCTGGCTCGCATCCAAAGAATAGATATTCTTCATCATCAGGTCCCACATCGGCGATGTCGTCTTCACCGTGGAATTGGATCTTAAAACTTTCGTTATCAATACCTGGCTCTCTTCTGAAAATTCCCCTACTTTATAAACCTGGTTAGAGCCATTTACCGTATATGAGTAGGACACCGCCAAAAGCTGTCCGTCATTAAGCTTCTGATTTAAGGAGATGTATCCTAATTGTGGCTGAAGAATGTATTCGTTAGTATTCAGCCTTCTTGCTTTTTTATTGAAAATAAAATGTTCCCCGTTTTGGTAAGGCTCCGTAGATCCCGGGAATGTCTGCCCCTGCAAGATGTCAGCATAATTGGTACCTGCATCCCTCGGTGTTCCCATGGTCGTAGAAACAGCCTGATAAAGCCCATTTTGAGTATTATCCGGTAATCCTGACGCTCCTTCTCCCAGATCACGGATCCCCACAATACTTTTCTGATAAGCCAGATTGCTGTTTCCCTGATCAAGCACCCATACTTCCAATCTGGTAATATTGATTTTTGAATTGATCTGAGGATAATTCAATAAGGCATTGTCATAAGTGTTCACGAAATAATGCCCCAGGAAATAGTGCTGGTTGTCTTCATAGTCTATGGCATTTACCTTGAAATTGTTCATTACCCCTCCTCCCTGTACAACAATATTTCTGGCTTCGCCCTGTTGTTGTGAAAGCACTACAGTTCCATAGGTCTTTCCAAGCTGAAATTCGGTCTTCACCCCGAATAATGACTGTGAACCACGGATAAGACTGGTTGATAAAGGCATATTGACGTTACCAAACTCTACTCTTTTGATAATTTTATCTTCGCCACCTGCATTGGGCTTATCAACATCTCCCAGGCCTTTGGTCTGGAGATCTTTCCAGCTTCCTTTCGCCTGCCATACCAAATTCATCCTGTTCTCAAACGCAAAACCGCTCTGGGTATCATAATTGGCCTTCAACTGGAGGTTCTCTCCTACTTTTCCTAATAAACCGAGCTGAATCCTCTGGTCGATATCAAAAGTAAAGCTGGTCCTGTTCTGTGGAAGGATCAGCGGGTTATCTATTTTCTGGTATAATCCGGCAAAATCAAATGACGCGTATCCTGACGGAATAATTTCAATTTTATTGCTCCCGAAAATAGTCTCAAAGAGTCTGTTATTGATGGTGAGCGACGGTATCAGCCCTTTCTTCGCGGCATCACTTTTATCTTTTCTGAACATTAAGCTGTACCGGTCTGATTTTTCCTTGTAATAGGCCCTTGACTGAGTTGCCAGCATAAACTCCTTATATTCTTCCGGAGACATCGCTGTAGGAGGCCCTGTTATGGTGTTTCCTATTTTGGGATACACATAGTACATCCCTGTTTTTATATCATAGAAGGCTTCATAATGGGTAGGATCAGCCAGCTCATAATCTTTCTTTATAATAGCCGTATCACGCACCTGCTGGGCAAAAGTGCCTACAGATATGCATAAGAACGACAGGAACAAAAATATATTAAGATACTTATTATTTGCCACCAAGTGTTAAATGTTTTTTAAAATTTGTTTAACCAGTTCTTCCACTGAAATGTCTGGATTTTGTTTTATAATTTTATCAGCAATTTTCTCGCTCATTCGTTTAGGAATCCCCAAAACTTCTAATGCAGATAACGATTCTTCCTTTATTTTATTATCCACAAGCGTAGAAATATTTTCCTCCGGATTGCTGAATTTCTGGACCTTATCCTTCAGATCCACTATGATCCTTTCAGCAGTTTTGGCACCTATACCTTTGGCTTTCTGAATCACCATACTATTGCCGGAAAGTATGGCCGCCGCAATTTCATTGAGGCTTAAAGTCGATAATAAAATAAGAGCAGAAACTGCCCCTACTCCGTTAACGCTTATTAACAGATTAAACATTTCTTTTTCCGAACGTGTGTTAAAACCAAAAAGCAAATGGGCATCTTCACGAATGATCTGCTGGATAAACAGGAAAGCTTCCTGATTGGGAACAAGAGACTGTGAGGTCATCAAACTAATGCCTACATAATAGCCAACACCTTGTACATTAATTACTGCGTAGGTTGGAGTAAGCTCCTGAACTATACCTTGTAAAGAAAATATCATCATTAATTTTTAAAACTCCCAAATATAGTAATTTAAACTAATTTATGCTTTCGTTTCATGGACGAATGAAATTTAACTATATTTTTGAATGTAATTAGAATAATTTTTATAAAAAATAAAAGACTCCATATTTTTGGAGTCTTGAATTTTCATATTGAGAGTATTATTAAAGTCCACCCGGCTCAATACCGGAGCAGTCCTGAATAACCTAATTGTCCTATGGTTTCTTGTTTTCTTTCTTTTCTCTCCTTTGGGCATCAAGAACGGCAATGGTGGCGAGATTCACGATCTCATCAACACTTGACCGCATCTGTAACACATGGACAGGCTGCTTCAGTCCCATTAGGATAGGCCCTATAACCTGAGCCACCTTCATTCCCCTGATAATTTTATAAGACAGGTTGGCACTTTCAAGGTTCGGGAAGATAAAAGTGTTGGCCGGAGTGGTTCCCAGCTTTGAAAAGGGATAATCGCTTAAATGATCTGAATTCATTGCAAAATCAGGCTGTATCTCACCATCCACAATCATCTTTGGATATTTTTCATGAAGGATGCTTACCGCTTTGGCCACTTTCTTAGAAGTATCGGCAATGGCAGCAAAGTTTTCAAATCCAAGCATTGCAATTCTTGGTTCGATTGCAAAAGTTTTCACCGTGATTTCAGCCATTCTGGCAATATTTACAAGGTCTTCCGCGCTTGGGTTATGGTTGATGGAAGTATCAGCAAAGAAAATAGGTTTTTTTTCAGACAGGATCATCATCATCGCAGCTACCTTATCTACACCTTTTTCTTTTTCTATCACTTCCAGAACAGGTCGTAAAACTGAGGTATAATTTTTGGAAAAGCCTACAATAAGGCCATCCGTATCACCATGTCTCAGCATTAACGGGCCGAAATAGTCTCTCTGGCGAACAAATCTTTTTGCTTTATATTCGTTCATTCCTTTTCTTTGGCGAAGTTTCCACAGCGTTTCCCTGTATTTTTTTCTGTTTTCCTTCTGATCATCATCACTAGGATCGATAATCGGAATGTCCAGCTCTATTCCGAAACGCTCCATCTGCTCCCGAATGTATTTCTTGTCTCCTAACAGGCTCGGATAGGCAATCCCTTCTTCGTACAGGATTTGTGCCGCCTTCAATACATTATATTCTTCAGCATTTCCTAAGGTGATTCTCTTTGGATTAGATTTGGCACGGTTCTGCATCATTCTGACCAGCTTTTCATCTCTTCCCATTCTGTCAAGAAGCTGGTTTTCATATTCCTGGAAGTCTTCAATCGTTTTTCCTGCAATACCACTCTCAATCGCAGCTTTGGCAACGGCACTGGAAACTTTTGTTATCAATCGGTTGTCGAAAGGCTTGGGAATAAAATATTCTCTTCCAAATTGCAGGTTCTGGATGTTATAAGCTAAAATTACAGCTTCCGGAACCGGCTCTTTTGCCAGATCAGCAATGGCATGTACCGCTGCCAGCTTCATTTCTTCATTAATACCTCTGGCCTGTACATCCAAGGCTCCCCGGAAAATGTAAGGGAACCCCAATACGTTGTTTACCTGGTTAGGAAAATCACTTCTTCCGGTAGCCATAATAACATCTTTGCGGGTTTCCACGGCAAGATCATAAGCGATCTCCGGATCAGGGTTTGCCAATGCAAAAACAATAGGGTTTTCATTCATGCTGTTAAGCATTTCCGGGGTCATTACATTCCCTTTGGATAATCCTACAAAGACATCAGATCCTTTTACGGCATCTTCCAGTGTTTCTATATCGGTTTGAGCGATGAAATCCAGCTTCTCAGGAGTAAGGTTCTCCCTTTTATGGTTGATAACTCCTTTACTGTCACACATAAGGACGTTCTCTTTTTTAAGTCCCAGCGCGATATAAAGTTTGGTACAGGCGATTGCCGCTGCTCCGGCACCATTCACTACCATTTTCACCTCTTCGATCTTCTTATTGGCAATCTGCAGTGAATTGATGAGGGCCGCGGCGGAAATAATGGCCGTCCCGTGCTGATCATCATGCATTAAGGGAATATCAAGTTCTTCTTTCAGCCTTTGCTCTATATAGAACGCTTCGGGGGCTTTTATATCTTCAAGGTTGATCCCTCCAAAAGTAGGGGCAATCCCTTTTACAATTTCAATAAATTTATCCGGATCCTTTTCATTGATTTCAATATCAAAAACATTGATATCCGCGAAGATTTTGAACAGAAGCCCTTTTCCTTCCATTACAGGTTTTGAAGCTTCGGCTCCGATATCTCCCAGACCAAGAACTGCCGTACCGTTGGAGATCACCGCTACCAGGTTTCCTTTTCCTGTATAGTCATACACTGTTTCAGGCTTGTTATGGATCTCCATACAGGGTACCGCCACTCCCGGCGAATAGGCCAGAGACAGATCTCTCTGGGATGAATGCGGTTTTGAAGGGATGACTTCTATTTTTCCTTTGGGTTCAGCTTTATGGTAATCTAACGCGGCCTGATTAAAATTCTTTTCGTCGCGGTGGGTTTTACTTGACATAGAGTTTGTTTTTTATTAAAGTATATATTTAATATGGTAGTCTACTAAGCTTTCAATAGGCTTTTGTACAACATGTCCCACATTTAAATTAAGTTCTGCAGCAGCAGAACGCAGAATATTTTCATAATAGTAGGCAATGGAGCCGATAAAGTTGATTTCAGCCTCTTTTGATTCTTCATAAGGAAGTACCTGGTAGTCGAAGAAATTGATCATTTCCTCATAAACCATTTCCTGGAAATAGGGATGATCTTTTCTTTCAACCACAAATTTATTAAAATCTGCCAGATAGGCATTAGGCCTTGTGGTATGGTACATGTTTTTCAGTACCTCATCAATGGTTAGGTGATATGTGCTTTCAAATTCGGCATGCAGGTCCTCCGGAAGCTTTTGCATGAAAAACCTTCTTACCAGTTGTTTTCCAATAGCGCTGCCGCTTCCTTCGTCACCCATCAGGAAACCTAAGGAAGGAAGCTTTATTTTTATATCTTTTCCGTTAAAATAGCACGAATTCGAGCCTGTTCCCATAATGCAGACAATGGCCGGCCGGCCTTCATACGCTGCATAAGCTGCGGCCACCAGATCTTCCCTCACCGTAATCCGGGCATTTCCGAACACCTTGCCAAGCTCTTCCATTATTGTCCTGCAGTTCTTTTCAACCCCGCAGCCTGAGCCATAGAAATAGATCTTCGTGATAGAGTTTCTAACAGTGGTTAAGCTGTGATTTTTTTCAATTTCAGGGACAATAAGTTCTCTGTTGATAAAATTGGGATTGAAACCTATAGTTTCTGTTTTCAGAAAGACTTTTTTAAAATCATCCAGTATCACCCAGTCTGTTTTAGTAGAACCACTATCAACAATAGCAACCATATCTAGCATTTTAATTTAAAGACGCTAAATTATGAATTTATCTTGAAAATAGCTTAAAAACACTCCCGGGCGGTCTGAGAATTATTAATGTTTGATATCGGTTTTTCCTTCTTTAAATTGTATAAGCCAGTCTTCAATTTCATCTTCCAGATAGGATGTCTGAAGTATCATTGCATCGATAAAATCATCGGGAACAGGCTCACCTTTAGAGTTTTCCAGATTCCAAAGTTCGTTTGATATATTTTCGTATTCGGAATACACCCGTTTGAAACGAGAGTTCTCTTTTTCAAGAGCCTCAATATTTTTTTGTTGAAGCTGGAATTTTCTGTATTTGTTTTGACGTTTCATACAAATATTATAAAAATAGTGGCTGGGTTCAAAACCGTATGTTCAATCACGCATTACAAGATAGAAAAAACCATCAACACAAGTAGTTGAAAATGAATTTATTATCAGGTTATATTCACATCACTCTGAAAACTAAATTTAGAAATATTTTTGAATCTAAAAAAAATTTTAACAACTTTTTTTACTGTTTAACATATAGTTATAAATTTGCATATCATATCAATTTTGATGAGAGAATTAATACTACGCCAGAAACAGATTTTGTTCTTCATAATAGCCGGAGGACTGAGCGCGATTGTAGAAATCGGAAGTTTTAAAATCTTCAGCACCTACCTGCCTCCGCTTATTCCCAAAGAGACCAATTTCCATGGCATCCATTATCCGTTAAGCAATATTCTCTCTACAAGCTGCGGGATCATCAGCAATTACTTCTTAAGCATCTGGTTTGTATTTGAAAGGGGAAAGCATTCCAAAAGAAAGGAATTCGCTTATTTCATGGTTATTTCCTTCATTTCAACCTTATTGAGCCTGGGATTCTTCCAGTTTTTTTACAGTTTCATATTTAACGATAACATCAACCTGGGCATTTACACCTTAAGTCCCGAAATGATCAGTAAGATCTCCGCTATCCTGCTGGTGTCCATCCTTAATTATTCTGTAAAAAAGAAAGTAATTTTTAATGGCTGAACTGTGACAAAGATTTTAAATTACCTCTGGAGATTCTGGCTGCTATTGCTGGCTCTTGTTTTAACCCTCATTCTGGGAATTCCCGTTTACCTCTTATCTTTTAATAAGAAGCATTACAAGTATGCGTACCGGTTCATCCGCATCTGGTGCTTCGGAATGTTTTACGGGATGGGTTTAAGGTTTGAGCTTATCAGGCTCAGTGACCAAAAAATAGACCCGGATAAGCAATATGTTTTTATCTCGAATCATACTTCGATCATGGACATCATGCTTCCCTGCATTTTATTCCCCAATCATCCTTTATGTTTTGTGGGCAAGAAAGAGCTTGTAAAAATCCCGGTTTTCGGAACCATATATAAAAGGGTATGTGTGATGGTCGACAGAAGCAGTGCCAGAAGCCGCGCCGATGTTTACAGAAGATGCGCCGAAAAGATGGAAGAGGGAAACAGCATTGTGATCTTTCCTGAAGGCGGGGTTCCGGACGATACATCCATTATCCTGGATGATTTCAAGGACGGGGCCTTTATCCTATCATCGAAGCACGATTCTCCTCTTGCCGTATACACATTCGTAGGATTAAAGGAAATGTTCCCGTTCGACAATTCAAAAGGATACCCGGGGAAAGTAAGGGTCTATTTCAATGGAATTATGGAACCTTCCGGGTCTCCGAAAGACTTAAAAGAGAAAGCTTTCCAGGAAATAAAAAAAACCTTGCTGAAACGTTCTTTTTAAAAGAAATAGTTATATTTGTTTCCAGAAATTTTAACAAATATGTCGAATTATTCCAAGCAAACTAACTGGGGACAATTTATCCCGTTGGTTACTGTGTTTTTTTTCTGGGGATTTGTAGCTGCAAGTAATGACATCCTGATCCCAGTTTTCAAAAAAGCCTTCAATCTGTCACAAACCGAAAGTATGTATGTACAAATATGTTTCTATGTTGCATACACCGTCGGATCACTGATCTATATGCTGATCTCCAAAGGTTTGAAACAGGATCTGATCAATAAGATAGGCTATAAAAACGGGTTGATATTCGGACTTCTTATTTCTGCTGTGGGTACGTTATTATTTTATCCCGCTGCCAACCTCGGCTCATTTCCTTTAATGATTTCAGGTCTTTTTATTGTAGGGTTAGGATTCTCACTGCAACAGATTGTAGCCAATCCGCTGGCTATCGAAATAGGGCCTTCTGAAACCGGCTCTCAACGATTAACGATGGCCGGGGGAATCAATAATCTCGGGACAACAATAGGTCCGCTTATCGTTTCTTTTGCTATTTTCGGTTCTGCTACAGCCGCAAATACCGAGGCAAGCGTGGAGAGCGTGAAGATCCCGTATCTTATTCTGGGAGCAGCCTTTATTCTGGTGGCCATCATGCTTAAGTTTTCTTCGCTGCCTACCATTACCCCTACCAATGTGAAAGACACTGATGAGATCACTTCGGGAGAACATAGAAAATCCGCTTTCCAGTATCCTCAATTGGTTTTAGGAATGATCGCTATTTTTGTATATGTGGGGGTAGAAGTTTCTACAGCCAGTAACTTACCTGCCTATATGGAAAAGGGGCTGGGTTTTGAAACTAAGGATGTAGCTCCTTATATTTCCCTTTATTGGGCATCACTAATGATCGGCCGTTGGACAGGAGCCGTAGACGCCTTTGATCTGAGTGCCGGTCTGAAAAAGATCCTGAGATTCCTGGCTCCGTATCTTGCTTTTGGGGTATTCCTTTTAGTAAACGCGATCGCCAAGCATGATCTGTCTCATTTTTACGTATATGCCCTGATCATTATCGCTATGATCATTTGTGATATCATGAGTAAAGGCAATCCCGCAAGGATGCTTCTTATTTTCTCCTGCGCAGGTATCATCGCTTTGTTGATCGGTATGTTTTCAACAGGCATGGTTTCCGTATATGCTTTCACCAGCGTTGGTTTATTCTGCTCTACCCTATGGCCTTGTATTTTTGCCCTTGCCATCAATGGCCTTGGAAAGCATACCAACCAGGGTTCGGGATTCCTGATCATGATGATCATGGGAGGAGGTATCGTAAGCTTTATTCAGGGATTTGTTGCGGATCTAACCAATATCCATTTCAGCTATATCGTTGGAGTAATGTGTTTTGCTTATCTGGCGTTCTATGCCATCAGGGTAAGCGGGATTTTAAAGTCTCAGGGTATAGACCTGGATAAAATTTCCAAAGGCAGTGGACATTAATAAAAAGATATATAAGAAGAAAAGGTTTTGGGCAGGTATATTACTTGCCCAATTTCTTTTGTTTTTTGCATTTTCCAAATCGGAAACGATGATTTCCGCTTTTGAATGTTTCTTCGAATGGCAAAAGAGATTGCATCAGATTCTTTTTTCCAGTATCTCCTTTTCGATTGGAGGCGTCTTATATATTTTACTGGGAGTAATCGTTTTATACCATATTATCCGGTGTTTCAAAAGGAACAGCAGGAACAGCTCTTTATTAAAGCTACTGGCCATCATCAATATCTTTTATTTTCTTTATCAGGTCTTCTGGGGGATGCTTTATTTCCAGACCCCGATCATCAAAAAGCTTTCAGGCCATAGCGAACCTGTTCCGGATAAAGCTAAAAGGCTGGCCTTAAAATATCTTGAAAAATGTAAGGAAACCAGAAAAAGGGTGAAAGAAGACAGGAACGGAATTTTTGTTGTTACTGATCTGAGATCTGTACAATCGGAAATCCTTGCACAACAAATGAAGCTTCCGGAATATATTTCAAATAAAAAAGCACCTTTGATCAATTCTTTCAAGCCAAGCCTGTTTAAAAGCCTTATGAGCTATACAGGCATTTTAGGGTATTACAATCCCTTCACTGCGGAGGCTCAGTATAATCCGGAACTGCCTTCTACATTCCTGCCTTTCACCTGCGCTCATGAGAGCTCGCATCAACTGGGCTTTGCCAGGGAACAGGAAGCTAATTTTACAGGGTATCTTATCGGAATCAATTCCAGTAATTTAGAACTGAGATACAGCACTGAATATTTTACTTTAAAAAGTTTACTGAACTTTCTTGCCGAAAAAGATCCTGATTTCGTAAAGTCTGTTATCCGGAATTATTCCCCGGCAATGCGCAGAGACAGGCTGTATGAAAAAGCATTTATTCTGAAGCACCAGGGATGGCTTGATGATTTCTTTAGCTTTACCAATAATTTATTTTTAAAAGGCAATCAGCAGGAAGGATCCGTTACTTATTCGTACTTTATTGACCTTCTTTTAAAGTATGAAAAGGAATAAAAATAAAAAAGAATCGTATCAGGCGATACGATTCTAAAAACACAAATGATGAAAAAAAATTTATTACCTTGACTTGTTCCCTCATTCAAGGCGATGTAAAAGTACAACATATTTTATAAATACAAAAACATTTTTATCCTTTTTTTAAACTTTATGAAAACTTTAAGATTTTTTAAGTTTTTTTGAGTTCACACATCATTTAACGGTCTCATTACAAAAGGCTTAAATAAATACAAAAAGTACATTTATAAATGTATTTTGATTAAAAAAAAACATAAAAACAAACGTTAGTTTAAATAAAATAATTCACTTTTTTGGGGTACAAAATAGAAACTCATTTTATGAAATTTTATCTCAGCTGAAAAATCATATATCAATTTAGAATTTTGCTTTGTGTGACCGGGATTTCTATATAGCTGTCATTATAAAGCCTGATCACCAATGGCTCTTTGGCATCTGCCATCGTTTCATCACTTACACTTCCGCCGGTTCCATAGTTAATTTCCCAGAACGGGCTTTTAACAACACCAATCATCGCCACCAACCTGCTTCCTTTATCTATCTTCCTGCTTACAAATTCAGCATTCTGTATGGGAAGTTCCGTTTTCCTGCCGGGTGTAAGCAGCTTTCTCTTTCCATTATTTCCAGCATAGCTCGCCCTCGAAAGATAGGTAGACAGCAGAAAGTATTTCCCATCCGGCATTTGTTCATACAGGTTTACATACAGATCAACGTCTTTTTTGTTGACTGAAAATTTCAACAGGCCTGAAAAGTTGCCCGTAAATTCTATAGGTTGATCAAATGGCTGCGAAGTGATCAACAGATTATTTTTAGTATAAATAAAATGATCGACAATATTATAGGAAAGCCCAAGCAATGCGTCAGCATCCGTACGGTCTTTGAGATCAACCTTTAATTCCAGGGGCCTTCCGGAATCTGATATGGAAGGAGACATTTCTGAATTTCCCAGATAAAACCTTAGCTTTTCTTTTTCAAAGGTATCCATAGAGTACGCATTCCTCCACTGGTTTGTCCCCATCACCTGATAGTTGATCTTATTTTTCAAGAATAAAGGCTTTTGCTTTCCTTTAAAGATATAATCCAGCCATTGGATCAAAATATCATTGATATTAATTTTAGCAGCCGGATCTATGGTGTATCCTCTGAAACGATCACTGATATTTCCTTGAGCACCGTAATGATCGTATGGGCCTATGATCAAATAATGCTCCGCATTTTTGTTATATTGATAATGTTGCTTAAAGTAATATAAAGCACCACGCTGGTTCCAGTCATAATAGCCTGTTATCGTAAGCACCGGAATATTGATTGCCGAAAATTCTTTTTTGTAGGGAATCATTTGCTGCCAGAATTGGTCATATCCGGGATGATCGAGCCAACGCTGAAAAATTACATTCTGCCTCCCACTCAGAGAATCAAGTTTTCTGAAAGCGATTCCGCTTTCGTACCAGGTTTTATATACGGAATTCCACTTCTTTTCATCATTAAAGTCTTTATAGTCTGTCATTTTTCCGCTGGTAATATGGCTCAGCCATCTTAACGAATACGTCATGAATACATTGTTACGCATGGGAAAATCCATGGTTCCGATTCCCACAGCAGCTTCAGGAATTATGGTTTTCAGGGCAGGATGTAGCTTTTTCGTTGCAGCCCATTGGCTGAATCCTAAATAGCTTCCCCCAATCATCGCGACTTTTCCGTTGCTCCAAGGTTGTTTAATGATCCAGTCTATGGCTTCATTCACATCTTCAGCCTCATGCTCGAAGGGTTCAATGCTATCGCTGCTCAGGTATTTTCCTCTTGTATGTAGAATTGCACCTGTATATCCATTATTCACAAGGTTATTAACAAGATCGATGTTTTTTTTGTCCGGATAAATTGTATTGACGAGAATTGTGGTTTGTGGTTCTTTATTTTTATTAAAAATCAAGGTCAGAGAAAGCGTTGCATTGTTTTTTGTATGAATGACAATACTGTCAGAAACTTTAAGATCTATTTTTTGGCAAAAAAAACAGCTATAATATAAAACGAAAATTATTAAGAAACTTTTCTTCATCTGAAATAAAAAGCATCTAATTCAGATGCTGACTATTTGATTTTTCAAATTTTTTATTTTTTTCCTTAACGATTATTCTGCTCTTTTATTAAGCAGATATAATCCTGGAAATTTTTCTAATATTGAATTAGTATATTAAATATTGTTGTAATTATCAGATTATCACTAAAAATCGGATTTTACAAATGTATGCAATTTTGCAAAAAGTTTGAAATAAATTGCAAAAAAATCGCAAATCATTTTTCACTGATCATAGATTTTTTTTATTTACTTTGACAATATTGATAAAGCGCTTTAATCCAATTTATATTTGCGCAAATATAGATTGAAACTGATCAGGAAGCCCATGTCAGGGATTGTATGACAAAGCAAATTTTAATTACTCTAAAAATCAAAAGATGAAAAATTTAAAAAAGCTTTCGAGAAGTAAATTGAGAGATTTAAACGGTGGAGTAGCAGAAGAAGGTAGCTGCACGAGATGTGTAACCTGCTCAAATGGCATGAGATCATGTGCAACTGACACTATTGGAAATTGTGACTGTGCAGAAAACTTAGCCCAGGCAATGTGTAAAAAATGGGATAAGGATAAGATTTACCCTTATCCGTTTTAAATTTTAATTATGAATAATATTTTCTTTACATTATTCTTATTTTTATTGCAGCAGTTTTATTCTCAGAGTTATCAAGCAACTTATGATTTTGATTATAAAAGAGACTCAACAAGCAATAACTATTTTACAGTAAGCATGATTTTAGACATTGAGAAAGATCACTCAAAATTTTATTTTCAAAAGTTGCTTAAAATAGATTCGTTAATAAGAAAAGGAAAACGGATGTCTTTTTTTTCCCCGATTCAACAAATTGTAAAGAGAAAAACAAATACATTTGATTATGAAAATTTTGTGAACGTCGCAGATTTGTATTACAGTTTTGCTTCTACAGACAAAATAAATTGGAAAATATCCGATTCTATAAAAAACTTCAATAATTATAAATTACAAAAAGCAGAAGCTAATTGGGCAGGAAGACAATGGATAGCGTGGTTTTGTTTGGATATTCCCACTTCTGAAGGCCCTTACAAATTCAAAGGCCTTCCTGGTCTTGTCATGATTTTAAAAGATACTAAAAACAACTTTAAATATACTCTTACTTCTTTTAAAGCCTCCAATTTAAAATATAATACTCAAAATATAGTAGAAACAAATCTGGGAAATGTTCCAATAAAAATTAATCTCACACAATATCAAAAGTTATTATTAAATGAATATGAGAACCCCTTCAGTGAATATGAAAACATGAAAGGGACTGATTGGCAATTAACTATTTACGACAGGAAAATCAATACAATTGAAGGGCTTAAGGAAATAAAAAAACAATATCAAAACGATATTAAAAAGAATTATAATCCCATAGAACTTGATAAGGCTGTGAAATATCCTTAGTAACAACTATATTATGAAATACACATGATATATTTTCCAAAGAAAAACGAAACCGGATATACTGTTGATTGCAATTATAATCCTTATGCTACAGGATTTATTAGAAGGCTAAAAAAATTAAGTCATACACCTATATTATTATGAATCATAAAATTTTAAGTTTAATACTCATCTTTTTCTCTTATAACTTTTATACTCAAAATTTTCGTCTTGATTATCAGCTTATCTATAAAGAAGATTCCTTAAGCTCCGGGACAACGAATAAAAATATGATACTTTTGGTTCAGGGAGGTAAATCTAAATTTTTGACTGAAAAGCAATACAAAGTAGATTCGCTTAAAAGTGGCGGATCTATAGATTCTGTTTTAGGAGATAATAGTTTTTTAGCTATTAACCATGAAGAGAATTTAAGTTTTAAATATTATTTTTTTATTAAAGATGTGTACAAAATAAAAGAATTTGTAAAACTGAGTTGGGAACTAATCCCTGAAACAAAAAAAATAAGTACCTTCCTTTGTAGAAAAGCAATTTTAAAATATAAAGGAAGAACCTGGGAGGCATGGTATACTCAAGATTTGCCGATTCAGGCAGGCCCGTATATATTCCGGAATTTACCCGGATTAATAGTTTATATGGAAGATTCTACTGGTTCTTACAAATTTAACCTTCTTTCAATAAAGAAAAGATCCGATACTTTAGATTTTGAGAATATGTATAAAGAAGCGATTAACATCTCGGAAAAGCAGTTACAGAAGGTATATTTAGATTATTACAGTGATCCTCTAAGAGAGATAAGATCAGAAAGTGCGAAAACAAAATTTATAGATGAAAAAGGAAAAGAGGTAAAGCCTGATTTTAGAGAAATGACAAAAACAATTCAATCTCGTCTGAAAAAATATAACAATCCAATAGAATTGTCGGAAGCTATAAAATATCCGGATTAATTTAAAGTTTGAGAAGATTTCCATTAAACCAATGGTTTTCCAGCTTACTATTGGTCTTTTAATACCTATCTAAAATTGATAAATCATCCTATTGCAGTCGGATACATTGAATTATTAGCGGGCCAACCGATTACCCGTTATAAAACATCCATAAGATTTTAAATATGTCACCTGTTTACGGGAAAGTATTTGTATTTTCAAAACATCTAATGTATTTTAGTTAAAAATATTAATATGTTATTGGATAAACTAATCAACTATTTAAAACTTGATAAACAGGAATTCCTTTTCCAGTTTAATTCCCACCCGAATTATCCTTCGGCATTGGCATTCAGTGATACTCTGAATTTTATGGGGGTAAGAAATGATGCTTATGAGCTGGATAAAGAATACTGGGATGAACTTCCGGAAGAGTTTATTGCCATTGTGGATAATTCTTTTTCACTGGTAAAGAAAACGGGGAACAATTACGCCGTGTACTCGGACAAGGCAAAAACACTTAACAGGGAAGAATTATACAAAAGCTCAACTGATTTTGTATTATTGTTTGAAAAAACAAACCATGCGGAAAGCAAGCCCATCATCAGCTTCAGGCCTTTTGTTTATGCCATTTTAGCAATTTTCGCCATCTATACCCTGTTGAATCATACCTGGTATGAGGCCCTTTTCAATATTTTATCGTTAGCCGGTGTATATATTTCCCTGGAAATCTTCAACCAGAAATTTGGCAATACTTCTGCTGTTATCGGCAGCATTTGTGGAGATACGTCCGCTAATCCTACAACCAACTCATGCCATAAAATCATCAGTCAGGATAAGACCAGCATTTTAGGATTAAAATTCTCCGATTTTTCTTTAATTTATTTTATCGGACTCTCCGTATTAGGGTTGTTCCTGCCGGACACAGCATTTATAATTAAAGGGTTCACCTTTGTCTCCGTCCTGGCGATAGCTTATTCCTTATACATACAGGGATTTGTTGAAAAGACCTTTTGCAGGGTCTGCCTTCTGATCATATCAATTTTGGCCGCACAGCTGGCAATAGGTATTTTATTTTTCAAGAATTTATTTTTTGCTCCTCAATTGCTTTTGCTAACCCTTGCCCTGTGGATCATCTCTTTTGCCGTGGTCCTATATCTCAGCAATATTCTTGAAGAAAAGGAAACACTCCAAAAATCCAACGCCAAAAATTTAAGGTTCAAACGCAATTATGAGCTTTTTAAAGCTCAGCTTTTAGAAAATGAAAAAATAAATTTCAGTGACCACACTACTTTTTCTTTAGGGAACAAGGATGCCAGACTTCATATAGCCATTGTCTCCAATCCTTATTGCGGATTCTGTAAAGATGCCCACAGGATCATCGAAGAGCTGATGGAAAAATATCCTAATGACATTTCGGTACAGATGAGATTTAATTATTCTCCTGACAGGGCCGACGAGAAATATACCCGCCTTCTTTCAGATTTTATGCATATCTATAAAAACAGACCGGAGGAAGAATTTCTGAAAACCGTTGATACCTGGTTTGAAAGTAAGGATGAAAACAAAATCAGACAGGTTGCGGGTAACCCTTCCGGCTTTGAAGATCTGTCTCCTTTGGCAAGGATGTCGGCAGAAAACATTAGCGCCGGACTCAGCTTCACTCCCGTATTCATCATCAATGGGCACCAATTCCCGGACAAATATGACCGCGAAGATATTTATTACTTTATTGATGAATTATTAGAAGATGAAGAGGATTAGTGTAATAAAGATCAGAGAAAATTCACTAATTTAGGAAATTTAAATGTCACCCGAATAATATAGACTTAACTGGAACAGACATTTTTGTATACAGGATAAAATTATTATTTTAGGGAACAATAAATCAGAAAATAAGCCATTATGAATGCTTAAAAAACCAATATATGATGTAATCCCTGGAGGATCTTCGCACATGTATTATTGTAATAAGTATTGTCATTAAGAGTTTAACTTTAAAATAATAAGAAAAGTTGTCGTCAAAATGACGGCAATTTATTTAATATAAAATATTGATAATCATTGAAACCATTTCCTTTTTATCGTCAGCCTGATGCTAAAGATTGCGGCCCTACCTGCCTTAGAATTATCAGCAAATATTACGGGAAGAGTATTTCCCTGCAGCAGATCCGTAATCTTTCAGAAACCACAAGAGAGGGCAGCAGCCTTTTAGGCTTAAGTGATGCTGCAGAAGATTTGGGCTTTCGCTCTTTAGGAGTACAGATTGATTTTAATACCCTGGCCGGGGAGGTTCCATTTCCATGTATCGTACACTGGAACAAAAATCACTTTGTAGTAGTCTATAAAATTGACAAAAAAAATAAAGTATATATTTCGGATCCTAGCTACGGACTGATCACCTATACCAAAGAAGAATTCATCAAACTGTGGATCGGGGAGAATGCCAATGAAAATACCGAAGAAGGCATTGCCCTTATTTTGGAAACAACGCCTGTGTTTTTCCAGACCGAGTTTGATGATCAGGAAAGCAAGGCCAGTTTTTCTTTTCTTTCCAAATACCTGCTGAAATATAAGTCCCTCGTGATCCAGCTGGCTATAGGGCTTCTGGCAGGAAGCTTACTGTCATTGATATTCCCCTTCCTCACCCAAAGTATCGTAGATGTAGGGATACAAAACCAGGACCTGAATTTCATCTATCTGGTCTTGCTGGCCCAGATCATGCTGTTCATGGGAAGAATGGGGATCGAGGTTATCCGGAGCTGGATCCTTCTTCATCTTTCAGCAAGGATCAATATTTCCATTATCTCCGATTTCTTTATCAAACTCATGAAGCTTCCCATCAGTTTTTTCGATACAAGGATGACCGGCGATATTATGCAGAGAATCAATGATCACCACAGGATAGAACAGCTCCTCACCAGTTCATCCCTGAATACCTTATTCTCACTTGTAAATCTTATTATTTTCAGCATTGTTTTATTATTCTATGATTACAGACTGTTTATCGTTTACCTGGTGGGGGCGTTTGCCTATATCGGATGGATCAGTTTTTTCCTTAATAGAAGGAAAGAGCTTGATTATAAAAGATTTTCCCAGGTATCCCAGGAGCAAAGTAAGGTAATAGAGCTTATCAATGGTATGCAGGAAATTAAAATGCATAATGCCGAAAAGCAGAAACGCTGGGATTGGGAATTTTTACAGGTAAAATTATTTAAAATAAGAATCAAATCCCTTTCACTGGAACAATGGCAGTCCGTAGGGGGAAATTTTATTAATCAGATGAAAGATATTCTGGTCAGCTTTCTTTCAGCCAAGCTTGTCTTAAGCGGAAACCTTACACTGGGGATGATGCTTTCGGTACAATATATCATCGGCCAGCTCAATAGTCCTTTGCTACAGCTTATAGACTTTATTAAGCAGACCCAGGATGCTAAAATTTCATTGGAAAGACTGGGAGAAATCCATGATAAAGAAGATGAAGAGAATAAGGATGAACAATATGCCTCTGATCTTCCGCAAAAAGATATAGAAATAGAAAATGTATCGTTCAGGTATATCGGTTCGGATTCTTATGTTTTTGAAAATTTGAATCTGACGATCCCCTATCAGAAAACTACTGCTATCGTGGGGGCCAGTGGCAGTGGAAAGACTACCCTTTTAAAACTGTTAATGAAGTTTTATGAACCGAACGAAGGCGAAATAAGACTCGGAAATACAAAACTGCAGAATGTTTCCCCAAGGTTCTGGAGAGATCATTGCGGGGTGGTGATGCAGGAAGGCTACGTCTTCAATGATACCATTGCCAACAATATTGCCATCGGGGAAGATTATATAGATAAGCAAAAGCTAAGGAAAGCTGTAGAGATTGCCCATATCAAAGATTTTATTGAAGGATTGCCTTTAAGCTATAATACCAAGATCGGCAATGAAGGTCTGGGTGTGAGCGGCGGGCAAAAACAGAGGCTTTTCATTGCCCGGGCCGTTTACAAATCACCGGAATACATTTTCTTTGATGAGGCTACTTCCGCACTGGATGCGAACAATGAAAAAATCATTATGGAGAATCTTGAACAGTTTTTTAAAGGCAAAACTGCTATCGTTATCGCACACAGGCTTTCCACGGTAAGGCATGCCGACAAGATCATTGTTCTGGATAAAGGAAAAGTAGTGGAAGAAGGTAACCATTCAGAATTGGTGGCATTGAAAGGCGAATACTACAGACTGGTGAAAAATCAGCTGGAGCTCGGGAATTAGTTCCTGTGTATGATCCGGGATCTACAGGTGAATCACCTATGCAGAAAAACAAAAGAAACTTGGAAAATAATCTGTTTTTTCGCTAACTTCACCTAACCAACTCTAAATCTATACGTTATGAAAAATTTAAAGAAAATCGGGAGACAAGATCTCAAAGAAGTATACGGTGCCGGGCCGGTTCCTGCTTATCCGTGTAATTGTTTCTGTTATATCAATAATGTAAAGCAATGGAACCCATGCAACCAGTACTGTCCCGGAGGCGTTGTGATCCCGGGCGTTGAGCCTGGAAATGATCCTAAATGCGACTATAAGTTACCGTTATAACAGATCTTATGAAAAGTAATCAAAATCCTAAGCTTAGGATTTTGATTTTTAAGCAACCTATCAATGGAAAAAGACATTTTAGACAATATTGAACTGCGTTCGGAAAGCGTTCAGGATATTCTTACCCAACCTCCCCACTGGATGATCCGTTGGGGAAATACCATCATATTTATTATTCTGATACTCATTTTGATCATGAGCTATATAATAAAATATCCGGAATTCATTCCGGCACCTATTATTGTAACTTCGCAGAACCCCCCTGAAAAGCTGGAAGCCCGGACTAATTCTAAAATAGAAAAGATCTTTATAAAGAACCATCAGGAGGTCAGAAAGAATGATGTACTCATGGTAATGCAGTCCACCGCCAATTATAAGGATGTTTTGGAACTGAAAAAAATAGTGGATTCCATAGCTCCTGACCAGCTTTCTTCTTTTCCGCTCCGCGAGACCTCTCATTTCAAGCTTGGAGAGCTTCAGGGAGATTACAATAGTTTTGCAAAGGCATTTCAGGATGAGCAGCTGTTTACCCGGCTTCAGCCTTATGCTCCTGAAAATCTGGCTGCTAATCAAAGTATTTCCGAATACAGGGTGAGAATTGCAACCCTCAAACAGCAGAAAAATCTGGAATTAGCCAAATATGAGCTTTCGAAAAAAAGCTATCAGCGTTCCCAGGAATTATTTAACCAGGGAGTTATCGCTGCGGTAGAGCTTGAGAATGAGAAGGTGAAATATATTCAGGCCCAGCAAAACCTTGAAAATATCACCATTTCATTATCCCAGATGGAAGAAGCCATTGCCAATCTTCATAAAACCAAAAGCGGAGCAGCCATTAATACCGAAAAAGACAAGATCACCTACTCTTCCCAGACGCTACAGCTGTTTGAGCAATTGAGAAAAGCTTTGAAGCAGTGGGAACAAAACTACCTTGTGGTCTCCTCTACCGACGGAGTAGCCAGCTTTCAGCAGTTTTACGGAGAAAATCAGTTTGTAAAGACCGGCGATGTTATTTTGTCTATTCTTCCAAGGAATAAAGAGCAATTAGTGGGCAGGATGTCTGTACCTTCTACCAATTCAGGTAAAATTGTTCCCGGAGAAAAAGTATTGATCAAATTGGATAATTACCGTTTCCAGGAATATGGAATTGTTGAAGGCAAAGTACAGAACATTTCCCTTTCTCCTGATGACAAGGGGAATTATTACGTGGATGTGATCTTACCGAAAGGCCTGAAGACCACCTATAATAAGAATCTTCCTTTTGACAAAGAGCTTAAGGGAAGTGCTGAGATCGTTACCCAGGATTTGAGGCTGATCGAGAGGTTTTTCTACCAGATCAGGAAGTTATTGGGATATCAAAGCTGATATCCCGAAGAAAAGCTATAGAAACCTTACCACCCACCGTATGATGACCCATAACCGCAGGGATTAACCCACCCGAATTATTCTATATTGTCAAACCATGGGTATTCTTTACCTGCGCCATTACGAATGTACTGTGGGTGCTTCCTATTGACTGCACAGAACCCAGGATATTGAAAACAAAATTCTGATATTGCTTCATGTCCCGTACATAAACCTTGAGGAGAAAATCAAAATCACCGGATATGCTGTAGCATTCCGCCACTTCTTCAATTTCCAGGATTTCCCGCTCAAATTCCACGGCCAGGTAGCTATCATTACTTTTTAATTTTAATTGACAATAGACGGTGAATCCAAGGTTAAGCTTTTCCGCATCCAGAATAGCTGCATATTTCTTAATATACCCTTCCTGTTCAAGTCGTTTAACGCGTTCAAAAACAGGCGACGGAGATAGGTTAACTTCTTTAGCAAGCTCTTTAACCGTAAGTTTTGCATCTTTTTGAAGAAGCCTGAGCAACTGCAGGTCTTTATCATCAAGGTGTTCCATAGAATATTATTCTTTAAATGTTGATATCTGCCCAAAGATAAAGAATTTTGTTCTTCATATACATTATTACACAGAATAATTTACTTAATTTATATTAATCCATTGCCAATTTATTCTTTATATCTATTTTTATATAAGTCAATAAAATTGATGGATTTTTTGACAATTCTACAAAATAAAAAGTAAAGGGAATATTTATAGAGAGAGATCACTCTAACCGGAGCGGTCTCTTTTTAAGATTGAAAAGTATTTTATAAAAATTTAAGAAGTTTTACACTCAACTTATTAATCTTAGGGAAAGCAGCGTACGAATGTATAGCTGCTTTTTTTAGCACCTTAATCTTATACTTACTTAGCTGCGGTTTTTAAAATTAATTGCTGGTACTAACAAAAAAGGTTGTAAGAAAATTTCTTACAACCCTTTACTTATTGTAGCGAAGACGGGATTTGAACCCGTGACCTTTGGGTTATGAATCCAACGCTCTAACCACCTGAGCTACCTCGCCGTTTTGGTGGTGCAAATATAGAAAATATTTGCTTATCACCAAAATTATTTTATCTTAAAATAATCCAAAACATCGCCTACATGGTCTGGTTTGCTGATTATCTTATTGTTAGCATCTAAAATAAAATACGAAGGTGTGGCATGTACATTATAGGTTTCCACATAGCTGCTGTTCCATCCCTTCAATTCGGTATCATTTATCCATGGAAATGCTGAGATCCTGTTAGTATAGGAATTTTTATCCACATCTAAGGACAGACCGACAATCTGAATATTTTTAGCTTTTAAATCATTATATTTTTCCAGAAGCTTTGGAAGCTCAGTCTCACAGTGGGAGCATGTGGATGACCAGAAAACGACAACCTTTTTATCCGCTTTTACTCCATGAAGGGACTTAGCAGTTGTATTTACAGCTGATTGGAATTTATAATCAGGGAATACGGCTCCTATTTCAACATTTGCATTGGACTTCAGTGTAGAGGCAAGCCTGTCAGTAATGGTACATTTAAGGTTTTTGGCCATATTAAGGTACTTATCCTTAAACTCTTTCATGTCATACACATCGAAAATATCAATTAATTCTGATAGAACGGTTTGCCCTCTCGGAGTTTCCACCTTCACCCTGTCAAGAAGTTTATCCACCGAACCGCTAACGTTGGTATTACCGCCTGCATTAAGATAAGCCACCAGTAAAGGTCTCAATAAAGAAGAGGTTTCCAGCATTTCATTAGAGGTGTCTATAAAATTGATGATATCATCCTGGGTCACCTTCTTCCCGTTACCATCAGATAAAAAATTATTATAATTCGTATTATAATAGTATACAAAAGGATGCTGTGCCTGGTCTATGGTCCCAAGCTGGCCGGATAACCTGCTGATCTCAGCATTTAATGCCTTCCCGAAATCTGAATTGTCTTTATAGTATTCCTTAATCTGGGATAAAGCCGGCAATATCAGTTGTTTTTTCTGGGTACTTTCCTGCAGTTTACTCATCAGTGAATTGGCTTCATCCTGATAAATAATATCCTTAATTTTATTATTTTGAGTATCGAGCTTAATGCTTACGTTTTTGTTCTCGGAAATAAAATTAAAACTATTGTTGCTACCGGGAAAATAGACTTTCATCATACCCATATAGTTATCAGGATATTTAAAGGTCCAGATATTATTTTTACTTGGCTGCTTCGTAACAATAATATCCTTAGATCCGTTTAATGTGTAGAGGATAGCGTCTTGATCTTTAAAGTCTGCAGGTGCCTGAATAGTTACTGTAAATTGTGCCTGTAAAGCAAGGGTCGTAAGTACTGTTGATAGTATATAAATCTTTTTCATGGGGTAAAAATAAAAAAACTCCCTGACTAATCAGAGAGTTTAATATTATTTTAATAAAATTTTATTATGATATTTTCTTGCCCGAGTATTTCTTTGTAAAGAACACAATGAACATTACTGCAATAATCCCTAATACATATACATACATATCTATAGGAGAAGCCTGCCCACCTGTTCCGTGGCCCCCGGTTGATCCGCCCCCAGGGTTTGGTGGCTGCGCATTTACCAGAAAAGTAAATAGAAGAGAAAGAGCAAATACTAGCTTATTTATAGTTTTCATATTTTTTATTTTAATATTTTAGTGTTAACAGTTTCCCCTTTGTCAGAAACAATTTTTACAACATAAGAGTTTTTAACCGCATTATCTAATTCAATCACAAAATCTCTAGATGTGTCAACTGCTTTCTTGGAAAGAACAAGTTTACCACTCATATCATAAACTTCAATATCTGCTTTCTTCCAGTTAGGATCAAATCTAACAATATAATTAGTAATTTCCGGATTATATACTACCATTGTTCTTGATGGTGTCGCAACAGATTCGGAAGCTAGAACTCTTTCTGGCTCACCATAATACAGGTCATATTCTGCTCCTGTTACAGGAATTACAGCACCTTGTACCGCTGGTGTCGGCGTTCCGTTCGGAGCTTTGTAGTAGAACCCTATCCCTGAAGATAATTGGTGTGTTCCGTTTGATACTAATTCAGCGTTCTCTCTGATCTCAAATTTATATGATTTGATTGCAGAACTATAATTAACAAGTTTTACATTTTTCCCTTTAAAGTTGTTCTCATTAGCTTCATTGATATATAGCCAATACTGAGAAGTGTAGTTATTATCATAACCTCCGGTAAGAGCTTCCTCAAAAGTACCTACCACATTAGCTCCGCTGGCCGCGGCCTGGATACTGGTAGCAGAAGAAGTCTGGTGACCTGTAGTAGCGGTAGGAGTAACAACGTAATAGGTTCTTCCCACCTCATTTCCTGCAGCATCTAAGGCAATCACCCCAAGCTGCTTCACATTCCCTGTTTTAGCAGTGGTCTGAGAATTCTTAGCAGCGGTAACACTATAATCTGTACCTGCAGCTCTCACAGTATTACTGAATCTTCTAAGTGTTTCGAAGTTCAATGTCTGAGGTGTGTTATCTCTAAGCTTTATGATAAATGGCTGCATCGGCTTAATAATCAATCCGATATCACCTACAGGCGTACCATCATTGTTAAAAGTTTGGATTTGAGCTCCGGTAGAATAGGTTGTCCCGTTAGGATAGGTTACAACGGTACCGGCTGTATATTCAACTCCCCAAAGGTTAGTAATATTATTTCCGTCTGTTACACCTGTATTTTCCACATATCCGATTCTGGACAAATCCAAATTGGTAAAGTATGGGTTTCCGAGCTGGTAAATATTTTTACCGTAAGTGCCCTGCCATGCTCCCGTAGTATTGTCAAATTGGTCCTGAAGATAGGTGTTGTATTTTTCGTTGTACTGGTTAACATTGTTCCCGGTAGGTCCGAAGTTAACTGTAGACCCGGCTCCCTGTAAGTTTACCATTGTAGTAGAAGCACTTGAAGGAATCGGTGCTCCGTGAAGCGTAAACACTGAACCGGCCGGTGTAGGTGCAATAGTTGGTAAAGTTGCAGGTGGCGTACTTAAGTCAAGGTTATTGTTTTTTGACCCTAACATATAGTACACAGGAGCGGCTGCAGTAGTATTGGACAAACTGGTAACGTGATTGGAAACCACAAGAGGGTTATTCCATGTCAGTATTTCATTTTGTGAATATCTGGCAGTACTGAATGCTTTCGCTAATTCTGTTGATAAGGAACTGAATGCTTTTCCGGCAAACGGCAGGGCAATTTGCTGGAAGTAATTTCCATTACCGTGCTTCGCTGTTCTGTACTCTTTACTTACGATCCCGGTAAGGTTTGCAGCTGAAATTCCGTTGATGTACAACTGTCCGTAAGTAGAAGTTTCATAGTTGGCAGGGTCATTAAGTCTCAAGACGACATTTCCCCCGTCAGTTTTGGCAGCACCCCCGGTAGTGATGGTTTTGAAGGCATCAGCAGCAGTAGCGTCGATCATAACATTACCGTGGATGTCCATGATACCATTACCTCTTGTCTGTATACCACCTCCGGTATACAATAGTGTGCCTTCACTTACATATGTATTGGCGGTGTCATCTACGTGTAGTAAAACATTCTGCGCCTGAACAGAATAACCCACGGCCAATAGACCAATAGCAAATAAACTTTTTCTCATTGTATATAATTATTTGTGCGTTAATACAATATCTCAACCGCAAAGGTATGATTTTTTTTCTAACAAAAAAAAAATATTTTATTTATTAACAAAAATATTATCTCTGGTTAATATTATTTCTTTTTCCTCTCCTATGGAAAACATATAGTCTTCAAGAACTTTTTCCGTGGTCCCTCTCAATCCCCGGGCACCAAGCCCTTTTTCAATGGTCTCATCAACAATTTTTTCTATGGCTTCATCTGTAAAAACCAGGTTGGCCCCATCCATTTTAAATAATTCCACAAACTGGTTCACAATTGAATTTTTAGGTTCTTTCATGATCCTCACCATGGTCTCCTTTGTGAGTTTATCAAGATAGGTAATGATCGGAAATCTTCCCAAAAGTTCGGGAATTAATCCGAAAGAACGAAGATCAATAGCATTAATATTTGTTAATATATATTCATCTTCATCCACTTTATTGATTTTTTCAGAGCTGAAGCCTATCGCCTGTTTGTTCAGCCTTCTTTCGATGATCTCTTTAATCCCGTCAAAAGCCCCTCCGGCAATGAACAGGATATTCTGGGTATTTACCTGAATATATTTCTGGTCAGGATGCTTTCTTCCCCCCTGAGGCGGAACATTCACAATACTTCCTTCCAGCAGTTTCAGCAGCCCCTGCTGAACCCCTTCCCCCGAAACGTCTCTTGTGATGCTCGGATTATCAGATTTCCTTGCGATTTTATCAATCTCATCGATAAACACGATTCCTTTTTCAGCTTTTTCAACATCATAATCAGCAACCATTAAAAGCCTTGAAAGAATACTTTCAACATCTTCTCCCACATATCCTGCTTCCGTCAGGATCGTAGCATCCACAATACAGAAAGGAACATTTAATTCTCTTGCTATGGTTTTGGCCAGCAGGGTTTTACCCGTCCCTGTCTCACCGATCATAATGATATTTGATTTTTCAAGCTCCACTTCCCTGTTTTCATCCTGGGCATGAAGTAATCTTTTGTAATGGTTGTAGACTGCAATGGCCAGCTGTTTCTTAGCCTGGTCCTGCCCGATTACATATTGATCAAGAAATTCCTTGATCTCTTTGGGTTTTTTCAGTTCTTCTATATTTTCTGCGGGTGAAAATCCGGCCTTAGAGACACTGTCTTTTATAATGGCATGAGCCTGCTCTATACAATTCTCACAAATAAAGCCGTTCTGACCGGAAATCAGCATCTGCACCTCATTTCTTTTTCTGCCGCAGAAAGAGCATTGGTTTGAATTCATTTTAATAATATAGTATATGACAAAGAAATCGTAAAATTGTTTTTACGATTCCCGATTTTTAAGCGTTAATAATTGAGTTCTGAATTTCAGTATATTCTTTTTCCGATAATTTCAACCTTTCGTTCCTGAAATTCATATCTTCCATTTTATTTAAAGGGATCAGATGGATATGGGCATGCGGAACTTCCAGTCCCACAACGGCCACTCCTACCCTCACACATGGTATTGCACTTTTGATTTTCTTAGCCACCTGCTGGGCAAATCCCCAAAGGTTCTTGTATTCTTCGCTTTCCAGATCAAAAATCAGATCGATTTCTTTTTTAGGGACTACCAGGGTATGCCCTTTCACTAATGGCATCGCGTCTAAAAAAGCGACAAAGTTTTCGTCTTCCGCGACTTTGTAAGAGGGAATTTCACCATTAATGATTTTTGTAAATATTGTACTCATTTTACCAGAAATTAGAATATTTTAGTCAGCCTATTATAAAGAGATCTCCAGTACTTCAAAAGACAACTTGTTTCCGTTCGGTAAAACGATTTCTGCAGTTTCACCTACCGCCTTGCCCAATAAGCCTTTTGCAATAGGGGTATTTACAGAAATTTTCCCGCTTTTCAGATCACTTTCATTATCCGGTACCAATGTAAATACCTGTTCCTGCTTCGTAGCATTATTTTTAAGCTTCACCGTCGTTAAGATGGAAACTTTTGAAGTATCTAACTGGCTTTCGTCTATAATTTTAGAAGTAGCTATAGCATCTTTCAGCTTAGAAATTCTCATTTCCAGCATACCCTGGGCTTCTTTAGCCGCATCGTACTCTGCATTTTCAGACAAATCTCCCTTGTCCCTAGCTTCTGCGATCTGCTGGGTAATTTTTGGTCTTTCCACAGTTTCCAACTGTTCCAGCTCAGCTTTCATTTTCTCTAATCCCTCCTTTGTTACATAGCTTGCCATAATTTTCAAAATTTAGTTTTAGTATAAAAAAATAATCCGACATTTGCCGGACAATGTTTTCTTGTAATATTCGTTTAAAGTTTTACAAATATATAAAATTTAATTTGAAATGAAAAAAACTTTTTCAACACTTTCAATTATCACTTTACTGATATTCAATAATTTAATTATAAACTCATGCGGAAGCAGCGAAGACACGGTAAGTTGCTTCCCAGACACCCCCATCAATGTAAGCTTAAATCTCAATTTTCCCGCATACTATTCCCTGAACCAGGTAGGGGGATGGGTATATATTGATCAGCAGCAATCGGGAACGAGAGGCCTGATCGTGGTAAGAGCTTCCGATACCACCTTTAAGGTATATGACAGGAATGCTCCCCATATTTGTCCCGATACTAATACCACACTTGAGGTTCAGGATAATATCAGGGTGGTATGCCCCAAGGACAATGCCCAATGGATATTGTTAACAGGGCAGCCTACCGCTGTTGCCAACGTTCCACCGAAGACATACCTCTATAATTTCAATCCATCCACAAAAGATTTAAACATTTATTATTAATAATGAAGGTCGTTATTCAGAGAGTTTCGGAAGCCAGTGTAAAGGTGGACGGAAAAGTCGCAGGAGAGATCGGAAAGGGCTTAATGCTTTTGGTAGGCATTGATGAAGATGACGAAAGTTCTGATGCGGACTGGCTGGTCCAGAAGATTCTAAATCTCAGGATCTTCGGGGACGAGGCGGGAAAGCTGAACCTTTCCGTAATGGATATCTCCGGGGAAATTCTGTGTATCAGCCAGTTTACTTTAATTGCTGATTATAAAAAAGGGAACCGTCCTTCTTTCATTAAAGCCGCCAGACCGGATAAGGCCATTCCCCTTTTTGAATATTTTAAAGAAGAGCTGGCAAAATCCGGGCTGAAAACCGCAAGCGGGATTTTCGCAGCGGATATGAAGGTTTCCCTCATTAATGATGGCCCGGTAACCATTGTAATGGATAGCCGTACGAAAGCATAACGTATTCTATTCCGTATATTAAAACAAAAGCGTCTCTCAGATTGAGGGACGCTTTTCAAAAATAAACTTTTATAAAAATTAATTGGCAGGAACACTGCTGAAGTTGAGTGCAACTTTGATGTTCATATCTGAACTTGTCTGATTTTTCAGTTCATAGACGGTTCTTACCGTAACCCCCGCGCTTTTTACAACTTCATCCAGAAATCCTGTATTGTTCAGATCCAGGTTTAAGCTGGATGCGTCTGATGAGATATTGGTCCTGGAAGCTACCAGCCTTTCACCTGTACCATTGGACGATATATATACTTTTATGGATTTAAAAGCGCTTAAATTTCCTCCGGATGGTGATACTACCGATACTTTCGCGTCAGAAATCCTGACATCTTTGATTTTTGCGTTGTTATTACCTCCAAACCATGTTTGAACATTAGAGGCTGTTGCCGTGGAGGAGATCTCTTTATCAGCCGGAACTCCGGTTGAAACCAAAACATTTGCGGTATAAGGAAATGTATTCTGAACCAGTGATTGTACGGTTCCACAGCTCACAAGCGCCACCGAAGCAACTGCCGCTGTTAAAAATATATTTTTCATAATGGTGAAACTTTGAAGATTAGTTTGCAGAAATTGTACCAAATTATTCCACACTTACCGTAAAATTTCCTTTTGTATTTCCGGATGCCATATTACTTTTCCCTATGATCAGCCATACTTCTCCTTTTTCCTTAATATCATAAGTAATGTCTCTCCCGAAAGGTCCGTCATAATCTCCGCCAGGCAATCTGATCTGGTTAAAGCGGATGTTGAAATCTTTTTCCTTTGTGGAAATACTGGCTTTGAGATTCGGCTTATCATAATTTGAAATTTTCAGGATAAGCTCCTGATTTTGATCCGTGAACTCTTCTCCAAAGGTAAATGGAAGCTGAGAGGCGTCCGCTGTCCTTATGATCTGCCCGTCTTTTATATCCCTCATCACTCCTTTGCTTAGAACTGCCTTGGTTGCAGGCGCATTATTAATGATCGAATCTTTTTTTCTCATTGCAGCAGAATCCGTTCCGGCCTGCGAATCGGGTTGTGCGGTGACAGCCACCGAATCATGGCTTGCCGTTTCTGTAACGTTTCCTTCTTTTTTACAGGAAATAATGATCAGCGGGATTAGCAATAATAATTTTTTCATAGCAATTTTTTATAATGTTTTCTGGTTATAGCTACTTGCAGGTATAATCCGAAGCTAAAACCGTTCCACAAACCCCAGTAAAAGTGAAAACATTCAGGATTTTCTGCCTGCCCACCTTCTTTCCGGATTAATTACCCAATGCATAAAATTAAGTAAAACACCCATCAGTATCGTCATTCCCCAAGTTCTGGGATGATGAAAAGGATAAATGCATCTTTCCGTAATATCATTAAACAGTCCGGAGGGATCATGCAGGATATCCCAGCTATTCCATCTCAGAAATCTGCCCAGGTAAACACCGAAGCCGTTCAGGAAAAGCAGGAAAACAGCCAGGATATTCACGGTATACCTGTTAAAATGATCTCTGAGCAAATCTTTGATATCATTCAGGCTGGCAAATCCGAAGATCAGCCCTGTCCAGGCAAAGGAAAGAATCATGATCAGATCGTACCAGAGAGGAACCGGACTCCTCATTTTAAGATGAAGAAGGTCCGTAAATATGTAAGGCGAATTGGGAAAAAACAGCACCCACATTGTAATGGCAATGCCCAGCAGTACCTTGCTTCTGATATTCCGGATCACCAGATAACTGCTGATCACAAAAGGAATACAGGCCAGTAACAGGTTTTTATTCAGAAACAAAAATATCTTCGTTTCACTTATATAATATCGAAAAACTGACATGCCGAGGCAAAATCCTGCCATCAGCATCAAAAGCAGGCTGATATTCCACCTTGAGCTTTCTTCAGGTTTTTTCATTACTCCGGAGTGTTAATGGTTTGATAGTACAGGATTTTAGATAAGAAGCTTTCCTTTTGCCGAATCTTCACTTTATTTAAGATTTCTGATTTCAGCTTTTCTTCATGCTTTTCTTCAGCATATTTCAAAAGCGGCTTTTCACTGAAATTAACGGACTGTTTATGGAAATCCACATCAAAATTTTGCGGGTGATATTTTGCGAGGTGATCAGGCAACCCCAGTTGATATAGCTGCAAAACAGTATCGTTCCGTAGAAATACCAGGCCATGGTATTGAAAAGGAATGCGTTTCTTTTCCTCATCTGTATTTTTATAAAGGTCAGGATAAGGCCTATCAGTGATAATACCAGGAAAGCGCATACCCCTAACCTCTTATAGGTATAACCATAATTTATGATATATTCAAAATTCTTCATCATGGCGGAAAATATCAGAACAGCATTGAGGAAGATCCATATCTTGGCTAATATCTTCAGCAAACCCGCTTTAGGATCAAAATTAAAGGCAGACTTAAAGTAAAACATGATCACCAGGATCGCCATAATGATAGAAGCGATCACGGCATTTACCCTTTCATGGGTTTCCTCCGAAAGCTGAACCGGAGATTTCCCTGCTTCGTAGAACTGCTCGTAGTTATAAGTAACAATAAAGAAAACCAACAGGATATTCAGCAGGAAAAACGAAATCACTCCGCTGGTTCTTTCGGCATCAAGATCAAGAAAAGAATAGGAGGGTTTCAGAACTTTGTCTTTTTCCATGAAATCATTGTTCAGAACATGATTCTGTTTATATATCAGCCTTTCAACGGTATAGTTCCAGTAATTGAATGCAATAAAAAATCCTAAAGCCGTAACGACTAATAACTGCCAGAGATTAATGTCTATTTCAATATTCGCAAAGAGGTTTGCAAAATGATCACTTCCCACGGAATAGACAGCAAAGAAAACAGCTACGAGTATCAGCGGGATCAAAACAAAGGCCAGTGTTTTCTGCCACAGCCCCGGGATATTTCTTTTCGGAAGCCATCCATCAAAATGGAAAAATCTGCATATTGAAGTAAAACCGTTTACAATAAGAACAGGAATCAGCAAAAGCATTTTCATCCTTCTGTTTCTTGACCGGTATGACAGGAGCAATAGTGAGCTTACGACAGCCAGGAAAGAGGAAAAGTCACCATACCAGGCAAAAGCGATGCTGGACAGTATAGTAGTCACAAAAAAAATAAAAAATGTCCTCGTTCTGTTTTTTTCCAGGGTCCTGTAAAGAGTGAGCAGAGAATAAAGTATTCCTAAAATACCAAGGTTAAGACCGATATTTTCATTGTAAAATAAAATTACAAATAAGACGGTCGTAAGAAATATATATTGATGGGTTTTCATAGGGCTTGGTTTGAGATTAATTAGTCCGTTAAAAATGTACCGGGGTTTGCTTTTGCCGGATAAAATCTTTCAGGTGTTCGAAATTCTGCCAGAGCAGGGCTTCAAAGTCCATGTGATGGAAAGGTCTCATATTCTGTCCTTTTTTATAGGCACGGATGTACATGGCCAGGTATTCAGGAAGGAGCAATGTTCCTAAAGCTATGGCTGCAAGAAGATGGGCATTCAGCTTGCCATTCCCCAGAAGCAGATACTGCATGGCGATCTCATCCTCAAAGTTGGTCCCGCAGTCTGTGATCAGGTGATGCACATCATGGTTTTCCATTTTGGGAATCATCGTAAAGCCGTGTTTCTTATAAAACTCTCCCAGTTTTCGCCCTAAAGAATCTTCCTGAAACTCCAATAGCTGCTTTTCATTGAATTGCCACTGTCTTTTTTTCTTTTTAAAGTATTTCCTGTATAATTTTTGTGTTTTCTCGTACACAAAAAGAAGCAATTTAACGCGTATTCTTTTCATAATTTATTCGGTATTAATTGATACTTCCTGTTCTAGCTTCCCGCAAACGGGCTTCCGAAAATCCCGACGGCCAGCTCAGCCCAGATTAAAAACAATACCAGTAAAATAACCATGACAATCATCAATTTTGAAAGAAAAGTTTTTTTTGCCATGACTGTCCTGTGTATGAAGAAGGCAGCTCCAAAGAGCAATACTGCCGCAATGATAAAATCAAACGGTGACCAGTTCCAGCCTTCCATAAAGAGATTTCCTAAAAATGCCGTACCCAATAATAAAGCCGGTACAGCGAAAATGAACATTGTTTTTTGTTTCATTGTGAACATATTTTAAAATTATAAAGTACTTTGTATTTCAAAGTTAAAAAGCAAAAAAAATTTATCCTACTTCCAGATCAGTTTTTCTAAAGCATTCAGATGTTCAGTAAAAGCCTCTCTTCCACTTTGTGTTACCCTGTATGAAGTTTTTGGTTTTTTCCCGACAAATTCTTTCTTCACTTCTATATACCCGGCTTTTTCCAAAGCATTGCTATGGCTCGCCAGGTTGCCATCCGTAATTTCCAGTAAACTCTTCATCTCCGAAAAATCAACCCAGTCGTTGACCATAAGAACAGACATGATGCCTAATCTCACACGGCTTTCGAATTCTTTATTGAGTTGATTTATTTTTATCATATCCAGGTTTCTGACTTATTTAAAAGTTATATAAAATATTACTTATTTAACAGATTATTCCAGTTATTTATATTTTTTATGCATGATCAATCCATAAACGATATGCAAAATTCCGAAACCAAAAGCCCAGAAGAGCAGTCCCCACCCCAAAAAGAATATGGAAACCAGTCCCAAAACAATCTGGCAGTACCCCAAATATTTAATGTCTGTAAGTGTATATCTTTCAGCATTTACGAGGGCGATTCCATAAAAGATCAGGGTTGCCGGTGCTACCAAAGGAAAAAGATGATGGTATAAAAGAGCCAGGCAAACCACTCCTCCCGTCACCAGAGGAACAGAAAACGTGATTAACAATCGTTTTGTGGTGGCATCCCAGATCTTAAGCCCTTTTTTTCTGCTTTTGCTAACCGTAAAGAAATATCCGCTCAAAACAGCAAAAAACAAGATCAAAATCCCGATGATGATAAGTTTCCTGACCAATGCCGGGCTATAAATGTTTCTTTCCCCATCAAAATAATCTATCCCTTCCCTCTGGAAAACAAAATATGCATAAGCAGCACCTATAAGTGCTACCAGCCCAGCAAAAACCCCGGATAATCCGCTTAAGGAAATAAACCTGGATGAACGCTCCATCATGGAACGGATATGGGATAAGTCTTCGTGATAGTTTTTTGAATCCATATAAAGAACTTTGAAATACAAAGTTATAATTTATTTTCAAATTCCAAAAATTTTTTTTACCGGATTATCAGGTAAATGAAAACCGCCGGGGATGTTCAGCGGCTTAACGATCTAATAATCAGCAAAGTTTATTATTTTGCTCTCAATCTTTCTTTAATGGCTTCAATATTTTTTTTGGCAGATTCTTCCAGGATGAGGCTTGCGCTCATATGGATCCTTGCAGGCATCAGTTCATCGAAGTGATCGGTTCCTTCCCAGGAAACTTTTTTAATCAGGGCCAGAGCATCGCTGCTTCTGGATGCGAGTGTCTTCATAAACTTCTCAAGCTTGCTATCCATCTCTGCAATATTTTCAGAAACAGAATGATAGATATTGTGCTGTTCTGCCCATTCTGCGGATCTGAAATCAGCATCTATGGCCATTGCAGAAAACTGGGATCTTCCTATTTTTCTTTCCACATAAGGGCCGATAACGAACGGGCCGATACCGAGGTTGATTTCCGTTAAGGCTAGTGCCGCATCTTTGGTTGCAAAACAGTAGTCTGCACCACAGGCAATTCCTACTCCGCCACCGGTAGTTTTCCCCTGTACCCTTACCACTACAATTTTACCGCAGTTTCTCATGGCATTCAGAACTTTGGCAAAACCTCCGAAAAATTTTGCAGACGCTTCCAGCTCTTCAATCGCCAGCAGCTCATCAAAGCTTGCTCCGGCGCAGAAGGCCTTTTCTCCTTCACTTTTTACAAGAATGGCTTTTACCTCATCTTTGGCACCTTCATCTAAGATCGTCTGTGCCAATTTCTCAAGAATGGCTCCGGGAAGAGAGTTACTTTTTGGAGTTCCGAAAGTAATTTCGGCAATATTGTTTTTAAGTTCTGATATTACAAATTCGTTCATTTTAAATGTATTTGAATCATGCAAAAATACTAAATAGAAGGCGTCCGGAGAAATTATACCCACAGGAAGCGGACATTGATGAACGTCCGGCAGGTATTGATCATCAGTTTATCCCTTCAGGGCAACGATATATTTGTCTATATACAGTTGTTTTTCCTTTGATTTATACTGCTGGATAAACCTCGGATGCTCCAGAACCGTCATGGATTCAAACATTTTTTCTTCCTGATTCAGTCTGGCAATAAAATCCGCGTTTTTCTTTCCGAGGACAAAGACTTTGGAGGAGTCAAGGTTCAGGCTGATATGTTTTTTCAATGATTCAATCATAAAGCCTTTCACAGCTTCAAAAAGCGTTTTGTCATCATAATAATTGGCATTCAGCCAGCCTTTCTTTGATTTTCTGACAATAGCCAGGGGAAAAGGGGAATTAATATAGATATCTTTATAAAATGCTTCCGCTCCACCGTATTCCGCGATCATGTCATACATAAAAACTGATGAAACCTCATGGGTATAAGCTGATGTCATTTTAATCCCGCAAACACTTTCAAGACGTTTGGTATCGGTAAAAGGGATACCCGTGACTCCAGCTCCATGACGGCTGGGATTAATCCCTATAATAAATTTCCTGCGGTTTTCATCATTATAATATTTATGATAAAACCTCCGCATCACATCCATTGTTTCCGGATTCTCCAGGTACGGGTTTAACACCTGAAAACCTTCCGGAAGTTTTCCGGAATAGCTCAGATTTTGATTGAACTCTATAACTTTATCGGCAAAAGTTTTATTCATATTTAGTATTCCAAATAAGATCCGGGCGGTCAGATTTTTGCCCGTCATTATATTAGTACTTAAAAATACAATTATATTAGTTCAAATCAAACTCCTCTTCATTTTTCAAACCTTTGATAAAGCTTTCAAAATCTTCATTTCATCATACGGAAAATCTTTTATGTAATCTCTTACTGAATAACTTTCAGTCCATAAATCTGCAAGGTGAAAGTCTTGAAAAATTTTAATTCCATAGATCTCCTGTATTACCTAAAATATAAAAAGCAGTTCCAATTACCTCGAAACTGCTTTAAAAATTTATAAAAAATAACGTCAGTCTGTGATATTTATAATAGCATCGCCCGACAAAAATGACAGATCAGCGGTAATACCTCCTGCTGTAAAGCTGGTAAATCCGCCGGCCTGGCAACCTATGCCCAACCGGTATTGCTGACCGTTGGGTGCATAAATGATCGCCTGAGACCAGGTTACAAGATCCGTGTCCGTCTGGGCCAGCATCTGCCCTAATGATAAATCGTACAGCTTGTCATAATTTCCGGCTACAAAATGCCAAACGTTGATAGGCAGGCTTGACGTCATGCTCAGATTATGCTGGCTATAGGATACGGATTCCCCGGCCGGTAAAACAACCGGTGTTTCGTTATATATGATAGGAACACAGTCCTGGGCGGTGGCACTGGGGTTAACACTAATCACAACAATAGGGATATCGTGTGATGAGAAATTCATTATTTTAATATTATTGGTCTGTGAATAGTACAGGGTGCTGAAAAACAGCAGGAAAAGAGTGATCAGGTATTTCATGATTAAAGCTTTGGTTATATGAGTTTCATAGGGTCCGGGAACTGGTATTGTCAATATAAATGTCCAATGCCCAGTTGATTATGGCACTTTTGTCGCCATCAGTGGCTTTTTGCATCTCATAATCATTTACCCCTGTAGATTTTATCAGCCCTTTGGCAGCAGGTAAAAGCAAATCTTTTCTTCTTTCACTCATTTCCGGAAAACCGGGCATTTTCATTTCCTCTGATGTAGGTCTGTTTTCAGGCTTATTGATATTTTTCAGCGCCTCTCTGAAGTTCGTCATCGCTTCGGTCTGATGATTTTCCTGCGAGACCATCAGATTCTCATTGCTGCATGAGACAAGAGATAGTACACATGCAGCAATTAAAAATGTTGTTTTCATAGTAATAAGTTTTTGATCTTACAAAAATATAAAATATTTCAATTTAAAGTGAATAAATTTTAAAAATAAATATATATTAATTAATTTTCAACAAAACACTATCACTATTTCCTAAGGAACAGCATAAAAAAATGTAGCAATCTGATCAATTGCTACATGTATCTAATGGTTATTTAAAATCATACCAGGCCGAACTGCTCAAAATGATGGGTAAAATGCTTTCTGTGAACCAGCTCCCACATTTCCTTATTCAATTTTCCGAATACAAAGTTCATGTGCTCTGCCTGCGGATTTTCTTTGTAATAAATTAAATATCTTTTTAAAGCATCTATGAAAGACTGTTTCGCAGCTTCAAGATTTTTATGTCTTAATTCGAACAACTTCTCATCTTCAGCTAAGAAAGGAGCAGGGAAATCTTTCGGCATTTTCCGGTGATTGTATAAAGAATCCTGCCATTTTTCCAAATGTTCTTCAGGGGTAAAGCATTTATCCGCTTCAGGTTCACTCAGGCTTACCAAAACTCCGTGCTCAAGATGCTCAATCATTTGCTGAGGAGACATTTTCCCCCATTTCGGCGCAGTATGATCAGTCAGCCCATTTAAAATTTTCTGGATATTCTTTACATTCAAATCGATGAAAGGAGATTTTTTTGCCACCAGGGTTAAAATTGTAGCTACACAAACCACTTCTTCCCTTTGGTTTACGACCTCCACCAGCCATTTTACAACACCGGAAGGGATATTTCTTCCTTTCACCCCTCTGTTGATTTTTTCTTTTGCCGTTAAATACACCGTGATCGTATCTCCCGCATACACAGGCTTAAAGAACGAACAGTTTTCCAATCCGTAATTGGCAATAACAGGTCCTTTTTTACCCGAAACAAACAACCCAGCAGCTGCCGAAAGGATGAAGTACCCGTGCGCAACCGTTTTGTCGAAGATTGTTCCTGTAAGGCTCGTTGCGTCTGTATGTGCGTAGAAATGATCCCATGAAACATTGGAGAAATTAACGATATCTGCATCAGTAACCGTTCTACCTGCCGTTTCTAAAGAATCTCCAACTTCAACTTCCTCAAAATATTTCTGGAAAGGATGCTTGTCTGAGAATTTTTTCTCCGCTCCTTGCTGATAAATTTTAGTAATAGCCGTTAAAATATCCGGTGACCCCTGAATAGCTGTTTTCTGAAGGAAGAAATGAAGACCGTTCAGGCCACCCATTTCCTCGCCACCCCCGGCTCTACCCGGCCCCCCATGCATCAGAGTAGGAAGCGGAGATCCATGGCCTGTGCTTTCTTTGGCATTGTCTCTGTTTAAAACGAAAATCCTGCCATGCTGGGAAGCCATTTTCCAGGAAGTTTCTGCCACAAACTGGTCATCGTAAGAGACAATAGAACCTACCAGACTTCCTTTTCCTCTTTTTGCCAAAGCTGCGGCTTCCTCCGCATCTTTATAAGGCATCATGGTAGATACCGGCCCGAAGGCTTCTACATCATGAGAGATATTTTTCTCAAAAGGCTTGTCATTAAAGAATAATTTCGGGCTCATAAATGCACCTTTTTCATAGTCGGCATCTACAAGCTCGTGTTGGCCGTCATAGATCAGTTCTGTTTCGGCCTTAAGCATATTTATTTTTCTTAAAACCTCTTCATATTGTTGTCTTCCAACTAAAGATCCCATTCTTGTTTCCCTGTTCAGCGGGTTCCCGATCTTGGTTTGGTCCAAAGCTTTGGATAAGGCATTCTGAACGTCGCCAACCAAATGTTCGGGTACGATGATTCTTCTGATTGCCGTACATTTTTGTCCGGCTTTTGTAGTCATCTCGTTACGAACTTCCTTGATGAACAAATCAAATTCCGGGGTTCCCGGTTTTGCTTCCAGCCCTAAAATTGAACAGTTTAAGGAGTCCGCTTCCATATTGAAACGAACTGCATTTCCGGCAATTGACGGTAAGGATTTTAATTTTCTACCTGTTGTTGCAGAACCTGTGAACAAAACGGAATCTCCATCTTTTACATAGTCCAGGATATTTCCCGGCTCCCCGCAAACCAACTGAACCGCACCTTCCGGCAGCAATCCGCTTTCAATCATATCCTGAAAAACGGCATTGGTTAAATAAGATCCGAACGGGGAAGGTTTTACAATGGAGGGAACACCCGCCAATAATGAAGTTGACAATTTTTCCAGCATTCCCCAAACCGGAAAATTGTAGGCGTTGATCTGTACGGACACCCCTTCACTTGGAGTCAGAATATGCGTTCCAAGATGAGTTCCGTTGGCAGAGATTTTTTGAGTATCCCCGTCCACCCAGAACGGCGTATTCGGGAGCATTCTTTTGGCCAACCCTGAATAGGTGAAGAAAGTACCGAAGCCTCCTTCGATATCCACCCAGGAATCCACGTGGGTTGCTCCTGTTTTATATGATAATTCGTAATATTTTTTCTTTCTTTCCAGAAGATATAGGGCTACTTTCTTCAGCATTTCCCCACGATCATAGAACGTCATGGAAGAAAGGTTTTTGTACCCTACCGTTCTCCCGTAGTCAAGAGCCTGCTCAAAATCAAGCCCCTCCGTATCGGAGACAGCAACCTGTTCTCCTGTCACGGCATTGTACAAAGGGATTCCGTTTCCGGTTCCTTCCACCCATTGGCCGTAGATATAGTTTTTTAGTTTTTCCATGTAAATATTATTATTTTTCTTTTTTATTTCTGATCTTCTGTTAGCTTCATGTACACCATCTATCTTTGTTTTTGGAGCTTCAAAGCTTCTTCCAAGGTATATTTTTTCAAGACAAAGTCTTTTCCGAAAAGATTTTTAGCGTATTCTTCAAGTGTTTCGGTAAATCCTGCTTCTTTTCTCAGGCTGTTCACCTTATCTAAATCTTTAACCGGCCAGATCATGGAAACCACATCGGGCTTTCCTTCTTTCATAATTTTAAAAGACGCTCCCTGAGTCCCGTAGATTTGTTCTTTTCCTTCTTCCATCAGCTGCCTGTCAAGCATCATGGCATATAGTCTGAAAGGCAGCTCACCGGCTTCAGCCGCTTTTTTAATCATGGGAATATATTGTTTTATTTTAGGGGAATGCTGAATCACCAGCCATGCCGTTCTGTTCTCAGGCTCTCCTACCAAAGATTTTCCGGGATAGCCATATCGGGCGATAATCTTTTCGATTTTGGAAAGATTTTCCCTATCCTGGTTATCCATAATACGGGGCAGGCGCGAGAGGTCTTCGCCGGTAAGATTTTTTTCTTTCAGTATCTGCTCTTTTCTTTCAGGAGAAATGTCAGACTGCAGGAGCTCGCGATAGATCTGGTCATCATGATCAATCCGGGCAAGCTCATTTTTCAGCTCAATATTCACCGGCTTCTGACAATTCATTGCAACAGGAAAGAAAATAACCCAAAATAAATATTTCATAAAGTTTTCTTTTATTGATTCCAGGAAAAGAAAAGAGATTCTATCAACCTTTAGGTATGGAGTAGAACTATTTAACATCATCCCAAATACTGTAATCAACGATTTTCGCAGGGGTCTGCTGAACGTATTCCGTAAACGGTTCGCAAGGCAGGATGGCGTCCTTTCCTTCTCTGGCCAACTCCTGGTACAACTTTGTCCCTTCCGTTTTCCAGTGGATCATTTCGTCGGAGACATCACGGATGATTTTTGCAGGGCTTCCAACAATTAATTTTCTTGGCTCACTTTTAAAATTTGCAGGTACAAAAGCCAATGCCCCGATGATACATTCATCTCCGATCACCGCTTTATCCATCACCACCGCATTCATTCCTACCAGGCAATTTTTTCCGATATGTCCGGAATGAATTATCGCACCGTGACCGATATGTGCCGATTCTTCCAATATGGTCTCAATATTCGGGAATACATGCAGGGTACAGTTTTCCTGAACATTGGCGCCGTCTTTTACAATGATTTTTCCCCAGTCGCCACGGATAACCGCATTGGGGCCTACATATACCTCTTCACCGATTTCCACATTCCCGATAATTACCGCCTGCGGATGGATATAAGCAGAGGGCTTGATGATCGGACGAATGCCATGATACGAGTAAATATTCATATTTTTCCTGTTAGCAATTGTAATAATACTGTCACATTCTGAAAGCTATACTCTTTCAATGACCATAGCATAGCCTTGTCCTACACCTATACAAAGTGTACACAATGCATATTTCTTATTCTGTTTCTGAAGCTCAAGCGCTGCGGAACCCACGATTCTGGCACCTGAAACTCCCAGCGGGTGTCCGAGGGCAATAGCTCCTCCGTTCGGATTTACCCTTGGATCATCATCGTTTAAGCCTAAAGTCCTTGTCACTGCCAGAGCCTGGGCTGCAAAGGCTTCATTTAATTCGATAATATCCATGTCATCTAAGGAAAGGTTCAGCCTTTTTAATAATTTCTGAGTGGCTTCAACAGGTCCTATTCCCATAATTCTCGGTTCCACACCGGCAACCGATGATCCTAAAATCTTAGCTTTCGGTTTTAATCCATATTTTTTTACGGCTTCTTCACTCGCCAGGATCAGTGCTGCGGCGCCATCATTCATTCCGGAAGCATTGCCCGCCGTTACAGTTCCTTCTTTCCTGAAGGCCGGACGAAGCTTTGACAGACCTTCCATTGAAGTAGTCGGCTTAATAAATTCGTCTTTATCAAAGATAACCGGCTCTCCTTTTCTCTGAGGGATTTCAACTTTAACGATTTCTTCCGCCAGTCTCCCGTTTTCTTGTGCTCTTGCAGCTTTCTGCTGAGACCAGAGCGCAAATTTATCCTGATCTTCACGGCTGATCTGATGGATATCCGCCAGATTTTCCGCAGTTTCTCCCATTCCGTCAACACCGTACATTTCCTTCATTTTCGGATTAATAAATCTCCATCCGAAAGTGGTGTCAAACATCTGGCTGTCTCTCCCGAAGGCTGCGCTTGGTTTTGACATTACATAAGGGGATCGCGTCATATGCTCTACTCCACCCGCAATGTAAATTTCACCTTCTCCAGCAGCGATTGAACGGAAAGCATTGGCCACTGCCGACATCCCGGAAGCGCAAAGCCTGTTTACCGTTTCACCCCCAATCTTGTACGGAAGTCCGGCCAATAAAAGCCCCATTCTTGCTACATTCCTGTTATCCTCACCCGCCTGGTTGGCGCACCCGAAAATAACGTCCTCAATTTCCTCAGCAGGAACTTCAGGGTTTCTTGCCACGATTTCCTTAATGACTATTGCGGCCAGATCATCCGCCCTCACTTCCGATAATCCTCCCTGTAGCTTTGAAATAGGAGTTCTCACATAATCTATGATATATACGTTGTTCATATTTTTTTGCTTTAGCTATAAGCGGCATGCAGCAGGCTTTGCAAGCATCACAAGAGCTTACTTCCTATTGCTTAAGGCTTAAGGCTTATTGCTTATTTATAATTCTATTACTTTTTTTCCTATTTTATATACTGTTCCTACAAATTTTGCAATCAATTCCTCATTCTGGTTGGTGATTCTGATATCGTATACGGCCGTTTTCCTGGTATCATTTACCAGTATACTTTCCGCTCTGAAAGAATCACCTTCCTTCCCAGCTTTAGTGAAATTGATGATACAATTCAATGCAACAGCGGCATCACCGGCATTGTTCGACGAAAATGCCAATGCAGAATCTGCAAAAGCAAAGGTGACGCCTCCGTGAACCGTTTTAAGCCCGTTAATCATTTCTTTTTTGATGGGCATTTCCAGTAAACAATAATTTTCTTTTACTTCGATCATTTTGATATTCAGCCATTGGGAGAAATAATCCTGATCGAACATATATTCTACAACTTGTCTCGGCGTCATTTAATTTTTTTATTTAAAGAACTTTTTTTCTTTTGATTCTGATTGTTTAATTCATCAATAAAATAATACAGTATAAATAGCCCCGTGAAATATAATGCACCCGATTTCCAGTTTAAGTTTTCTAAAAGTCCTTCCTGAATGCTCTTCTGATCCGGTAGCCTTATCAGCATGAACATAAGCGTCATGAAAATAGCTATTAACAGGCATTTTATTATTCTTTTTCTATTGATTTTCATGCTTATCAGTATATCTTTTAAAATCTTAATTTATCTTTATTGAGCCGATCTCCTGATCAGTCCTTCAGAAAAATTATATTACATCTTTCTCAGCAAAGGGCTTTGCCTGTATCTTTCTTCCTGGTATTCTTCATAAAGATTCTGAAGGGTCCCGGAAATTTTTTCATATCCGATTTCTTTTCCCCAGGTCAACAATCCTTTCGGATAATTTACCCCTTTCTGCATGGCCAGCTCAATGTCTTCATCGTTGGCAACACCCAATCTTTTGGCTTCAACCGCTTCATTAATCAGCATTGAAATAATTCTTAAAAATATTTGCTGATATAAAGCTTCATCTTTTTGAGCAACCGGATTCTGTGCATTTTCACTGTAATCATAAAAGCCTTTACCGGTTTTCCTGCCATGAAGCTTAGCTTCAGCCATTCTTTGCTGAAGTAAGGACGGCTTGTATTTAGGGTCATAGAAATAATCTTTATAAACGGTAGTGGTCACGGCAAAATTCACATCCACACCAATCAGATCCATTAGCTCGAAAGGCCCCATCTTGAAGTTTCCAAGGGTTCTCATTGCTTCATCCACCTGCTCCGGGGTTGCAATATTTTCTTCAACAATCCTCAGTGCTTCGCCGTAATATGGACGGGCGATCCTGTTGACTATAAAGCCCGGAATATCTTTGGCGATCACAGGGGTTTTTCCCCAGTTTTTCATCAGGTCGTAAATTTTAGCGGCAAGGGACTTTTCTGTCAGCAAAGACGGGATAACCTCAACCAGAGGCATTAATGGAGCCGGATTAAAAAAATGGATTCCAATGAAACGCTCAGGCTTCCTGAGCTCCGCACCAAGAGAAGTGATTGAAATGGATGATGTGTTGGAACCGATAATGCAATTTTCAGAAACATAAGTTTCCAGTTCCGAGAAAACTTTGGTCTTGATCTCTTTATTTTCGATGATCGCCTCAATAACGAGATCTGAATCTTTCAGATCCTGCAAGGTCTCCCCTTTGATGATATTATTCCTGATCTCCGTGGCTTTTTCCTGAGAAATTTTTGTTTTTTCAACTAATTTCTGCAATGTTTTTTCTAAGCCGCTCAGTGCTTTATCTATCTGCTGGGTCTGCGCATCGAATAAAACAACTTTACATCCTGCTGTTGCAGCTACCTGGGCAATTCCTATCCCCATAGTTCCTGCACCAATAATTCCGATATTGTTCATATTTGTACTGTGTAGAGTGTACAATGTAAAAAGTACTTTGCCCAATATACACTGTACATTGAGTTCTTACATTGTACAACTGCTTTATTTTCCTGTATAATTAGGTTTTCTTTTTTGTAAAAAGGCATTTACACCTTCCATAAAATCTTCTGTTTCTGAGGCTCTCTGTTGAAGATCGCCTTCCAGCTCAAGCTGTTCTTTCAGTGTATTGTTGTACGATTCGGCAAAAGCTTTTTTGGTTAATTTAATTGCTGCTGTTGGCATATTCGCCATTTTTTCAAGGATTTCCATCGATTTCGGAAGAAATTCCTCTTCGCTGAAAACTTCAGCTACCAATCCGTATGACCGGGATTCTTCTGCTGAGAGCTTTTTGCCTGTAAAAGCCAGATAATTGGCCAGTTGTCTTCCCAAAAGTTTTGGCAGGAAGTAAGTTCCCCCGGTATCAGGGATCAGCCCGATATTGGAAAATGCCTGTGCAAAATAGGCTTTATTATTAGCCAGCACAAAGTCACAGATCAGAGCAAGCATCGCACCTGCCCCGACTGCCGGACCATTTACCAGTGCGATAACAGGTTTTCTGCATCGCGTAATCTCAATAACCAAAGGATTATAATAGTCTACCACAATTTTTCTGATGATATCATGGTCATGATGCTCTTTGCCTACGGTAAAAGCTTCATCCAGATTCTGACCCGAGCAAAAAGCCCTTCCTCTTCCGGAGATGGCCACACATCTTACCGTATCATCTTCACTGCAGTGCTTGACGAAATCTTTTAGCTCTGCCAACGATGGCTTGGTGAGGGCATTTAAAGATTCCGGCTGATTGAGGTATGCAATTTTGAGTTTCCCGTCAAAATGCGTTTCGATATCAAGTTGTGTATACATAATGTAATTTTTTAGCAATGCACTAATTTAAAAATAATGTGGCAATGTATCAGTGTATCTCTATAACAATAATCCGAGATTGAGAAACTGATGCTGCTATCGGCTCTAATGACATTTGAAATAGTCAAAGGGCTCCAGGCAGTCCAGACACTGGTAGGAAGCCTTACACAAAGTAGACCCGAACCTGCTGATCTGCCTGGTATGCTCTGAACCGCAGCGAGGACATTTTTTAGGTTTTCCGATGTAGTGCTCATCAGCACCTTTTTCCGGTGGTGTAATTCCGTATGCCCGAAGTTTTTCCCGTGCTTCATCCGTCAGCCAGTCTGTTGTCCAGATCGGGAACATTTTAGTTACCACTTTCACTTCCCAGCCGTTTTCCTTCATGGCTTTCATGATATCTTCCTCAATGGTAAACATGGCAGGACAGGCAGAATAAGTAGGTGTAATCGTTACCTCACATGAATGGTCACCGGTAACTTTTGCATCTCTTACAATACCTAATTCCACGATATTGATCACCGGAATTTCCGGATCGGGAATCATTTCTAATATTTCTCTAGGACTTTTCAATCTTTTTTAATTTAACCGTGTATCAGTAAAACGTTCGATAACCTGTATAACGGGAAATCGCTATACGGGTAACTGATATTGTCGTTTACCACGTACATCCCGGATATGCTCTCTGCATATATTGCAGTTCGCAAAGGATGTATCCAAAATATTCCGTATGATAACCTGTTCTGGATTTTGGCTGCATAAATGGATTTTCAGGGTATGCTAATCCGAAATCCTGAAAATCTTTTTGTGTAATGGCAAGAAATTCCTTGTACAATTCATCAACATTCGGAACAATATTTAAAGCAATCAGGTCATCTTCGCCTTCCACCTTTGCGAATAAACCTTTTGTATATTCCCAGATATTTTCAACGGCATTAATCAGACGTTCCCGGCTTTCTTCCGTTCCCTGGGCGAAAATTTTCATCCAGGATGAGGTGTGAATGTAATGGTATTTCACTTCCTTCAATGATTTCTGGGCAATCGCAGAAAGCTCTTCGTCTGCTGAGCCAGACAATGCTTCATACATCAGCTTCTGATAAACGGAGAAAATGTACACTTTCAGGATGGTCTGGGCATAATCTTCATTAGGCAGCTCCACCCAGTGCGCATTTACATATTCATGCTCATACCTTAAAAAGGCCAGATCATCTTCACTTTTTCCATTATCCGCTACTCTCGAAGCGTACTGATAAAAGTTGTTTGCCTGCCCGAGTTCATCCAGAGCAATATTCGTCAATGCGATATCTTCTTCCAGATACGGGCCTTTCCCACACCATTCGGATAATCTCTGCCCCATGATGAAACTGTCATCAGCAAGCTTTAGTAAATAATTATATAGTGAATTCATTTTTTACAGAATTTGAATCAGAGGTCAGAATTAGCTTATTCCGGACCTAACTTCTATTTTACATATTTTTCACGTCATTAGGAATCTCATAGAAAGTCGGGTGACGGTACAGCTTGTCGTCCGCAGGATCAAAAAACGCATCCTGGTCCATTCCTTCTGAGCTTACAATATATTTGCTTGGAACCACCCAAACGCAGGTTCCTTCTTTTCTTCTGGTATAAACATCTCTCGCATTCTGCAAGGCCATTTCTGCTGTTGGTGCCTGAACTGTTCCGGCGTGTTTGTGGGATAATCCCGGTTTAGTCTGGATAAACACTTCCCACATATCTAATTGACTCATTATTAATTTTAATAATTTAATGTTAAAATATCTTCAATATACTTTGTAAATCTTATTTCCTTCTCATTTTCAATTTTAAAAGGGAGGCTTGCCAGTTTATTCACATCCTGTCCTTTTAATAAGGAGATACCTAAGAAAAAGTTTCTGGAATATTGCGTTCACCGGCTTCTTATATTACCTCTTTCTGTTGCTTTTTCGCAAAAGCTGCTGCCGCTTCTTTTACCCAGAGGTTTTCCTGCTGGGCTTTTACTTTGGTCTGCAATCTTTTTTTATTACAAGGGCCGTTTCCTTTCAGCACTTCCATAAATTCATCCCAGGGAAGCTCACCGAAATCATAATGGCCTCTTTCTTCATTCCATTTCAGGTCTTTATCCGGAATGGTTAATCCCAAAAATTCAGCCTGAGGAACAGTAACGTCGATAAATCTTTGACGGAGGCTGTCGTTGCTTTCCCTTTTTACCCTGTAATTCATGGAGATCTTAGAGTTTGGCGAGTTATCGTCATTCGGGCCAAACATCATTAAAGCCGGCCACCAGAAGCGGTTTAATGCTGCCTGGGCCATTTCTTTCTGCTGTTTTGTACCACGGCAAAGTGCCATCAAAATCTCATAACCCTGCCTTTGGTGGAAAGATTCTTCCTTACAGATCCTTACCATCGCTCTGGCGTAAGGGCCATAAGAATTTCCCATCAGCATTACCTGATTCATAATAGCGGCTCCGTCAACCAGCCAGCCAATGGCTCCTATATCCGCCCAGCTCAATGTAGGATAGTTGAAAATGCTTGAATATTTCGCTTTTCCGGAAAGCATATCGTCGTAAGTGGCATCCCGATCGGCACGGATCGTTCCGTTTCCTAAAGTTTCCGTTGCGGCATACAGGTACAGGCCGTGTCCTGCCTCATCCTGAACTTTGGCCAGAAGGGCCATTTTTCTTCTTAAGGTAGGTGCCCTGGAAATCCAGTTGGCCTCCGGCAACATACCTACAATCTCGGAATGCGCATGCTGTGAGATCTGCCGAACCAATAATTTCCTGTAATCATCAGGCATTACATCCTTCGGCTCCACCTTATTTTCTTCGTGAACGTATTGAACAAATTTTTCTAAGTCCATTTCTATTGTTTTTTGTACTAAGTAAAATGCGGCTGTACAATATATATTTTCTATATCTGTTGTACGGTTCCCCATTTAAAATTAAACATCATAATTAAGCATCACCACATTGGTAGTAGGATGACACTGGCATGTCAGCACATAGCCTTTGGCTACTTCGTCTTCGGTAAGCGCAAAGTTTTTCTCCATAAACACCTCTCCTTCCAAAACCTGCGCTTTACACGTACAACAAACTCCTCCTTTGCATGCGAAAGGCACAGGAAGGTTGTCTTTCAACGCTTTATCTAAGATACTTTCTTTTTTGGAATTAAGATGGAACGAATATTCATCATCATCGATGATCACCGTTACCATACTTTCTATATTGGCGATTGCCTTGAATTCTTCACTCATTTCCTCTGTATTTTCTTCATCCGGAGCAGTGAAGTATTCATATAAGACCTGGATGGCAGGCACTTTCTTATCTTTCTTTAAATAGTCGGCAATACCCTTGATCATCTCTGCAGGTCCGCAGATAAAATATGTTGACTCCTGAACATTGATATCAGCATATCTTTCAAATAAATTTTCCAGCTTCTCCGGAGATATTCTCCCTTCAAAGATAGGATCCTCATGCTTTTCGCGGCTTACCAGATAGATCACTTTCAGCCTCCCGTTGAAATGCTCAACCAGCCTGTCTATCTCCGCTCTTTTCATCACATGATTCATACTTCTGTTGCTGTAGAACAGGTAAGCATTGCTGTTCGGCTCCTGATAAAGGCTTTCTTTAATATTGGACAGAACCGGGCTGATCCCGCTTCCTGCTGCCAGACCTATATATGTTTTTGTGTTTGAAGGGTGGTAAGTGGTATTGAAGCTTCCCATAGGGGGCATCACTTCCAGAACTTCATCCATATGAAGGTGTTCATTGAAGTATCCTGAAACTTTACCGCCTTCCAATAATTTTACCAATACTTCCAGTGTGTTGCTTTTTTCACTCGGAGCATTGCATATGGAATAAGAACGTCTTTCTTCATTCCCGTTGATCATCATCCGGAAGTTGAGATACTGCCCCTGCTTGAACCTGAATTTATCCTTCAGCTCTTCCGGGATTTCCACCGCCACATTCACCGCATCCGGCGTATCTTTCTGAACTTTTACCGTTTTTAGTTTATAAAATGAATTCATTATTTTTTTAGTATTCTATTAATTTTTCCACCTTCGCACTTTGGCAAACTGTCCTGAGCATGGATCTTTACCTGTGTAGTGATCCCCACTCTTTTCTTTATTTCGCTTTCTATATTTTTTCCGAAATTTCCTATAAAATTAAAATAGTCACCGGTATTTACCTCCATATTCTGGGCCTTTACAAAATCATCATCTATTTCCACATCAATATCCAGCGCTATGCACATCTGCTCTTTTTCAACGGGGGTCAGATAATAATTGGGTACCACTCCCTTCACATGTGAAAAAGCCTCTTCTATCTGGCTGGGGTATACGTTCACTCCTCTTACGATCAGCATATCATCGGCTCTTCCCAGGATTGGTTTCATTTTCACCATTGTTCTTTTGGCATTCTTATCGTAATAAAGGCTTGTAATATCGTTGGTCCAGTAACGCAGGAGCGGCATGGCTCTTTTTGTTAAAGTGGTAATCACCAAAACGCCGTCTTCTCCGAAAGGAACCGGCTGTCTGGTAACGGGATCCAAGATTTCCGGATAGAAATGATCTTCCCAGATATAAGATCCGCCTTTCTCTTCAAAGTCTTCCATTGATACTCCCGGACCGATGATTTCGCTCAATCCGTAAATATTGGTGGCATGAACTCCTAATCTCTCTTCGATATGGCTCCTGATAATTTCTGTCCACGGCTCAGATCCCAGCACAGCATATTTTAGGCTGATATCATCCGCAGTAATTCCTCTGCGGGCAAATTCATCAGCAATCGTTAAAGCATAAGACGGTGAACAGCAAATCACTTCCGGCTTAAAGTCTGTGATCAGGTCCACTTGTCTTGCCGTCATTCCGCCTGAGATCGGAAGAACGCTCATGCCTAATTTCTCCGCACCGTAATGCAGACCAAGCCCGCCGGTAAAAATACCATATCCGTAAGCATTATGCAACTGCATGCCCGGTCTCGCTCCGGCAGCATTTAAAGATCTTGCCACCACTTCACTGAACAAATCTACATCTTCTTTCGTATATCCTACAACCGTAGGCTTCCCGGTTGTACCACTCGAACAGTGGATCCGCTGCAATTCGTTTTTGGGAACGGTAAACAGCCCGAACGGATAATTGTCTCTCAAATCCTGTTTATAGGTAATCGGAAGTTTCGTAATATCTTCTATTGATCTGATATCTTTCGGAGATATTCCCAATTCATTAAATTTTCCTTTATAAAACCCCGATCTCTCCTCAAGATAACCCACCAGATCAGCCAGCCTCTCAGATTGAAGCTGCCTTAACCGGGCCGGTTCTAAATACTCAACTGAAAAATCCATAACTAACTAACACTTGTTAGGTGTAAATTTAAAAAGATTTTCCTTCCCGACAAAATTTTTATGATTTTGATCATGTACTACGATTTTCCCAAAAGTCCATATAGAATTTTATTCCTTATCTCATCATTGATCTCAGAGGTTGATCCGGCATTTCGCTTGAACCAGAAATAGGAATTATTCAGGGTATGGAGGATGAATCTTGTGGTAAAAGTGGGGGATTTCAATTCCCAGTTTTCAGCCTTATAAATACCGGAGATCAGTTCTTCAACTTCAAGCTGGTATTTTTTCCTCAATTCGATAAATTCAGGAAGCCTTTCTTCGAGATGTTTCCATTCGTTGGAATAAATGTGTGTGACATCCCGGTTTTTAAGGACAACAGACAGGTGTTTATCAATAAAAAGATTTAATTTGTCCTTTGGAGCGATCTCCGTGTTTTTTACCTCCTGAAGCTCATCAAAAAACTCCTGGGCAATGCCGAAACATATCCATTCAAGGATCTCTTCCTTGGAACGGATATGGGCATATAAAGATGCTGCCTTTATATTCAGCTTTGTCGCCAGATCTCTTACAGAACTTCCCAAATAGCTTTTTTCTTTGAAAAGTTCAATTGCTACCTCTAATATTTTCTTTTGTTTTTCTTTAAGCTCCATTGGTAAAAATGCAAATGTAATTATTCTGGTTTTAATATTCTGATTTTAATAATTATTTTAACTAAAGCCACATACGGATGTTTTTTGTATTCAGTTAATTACAATTTAAAGTTTTCCTTTCTAAAGTATCTGCGTATAGGCTTAGGCAGCATATTATGATAAACTATTTCCTCATGATACTGCAACGGTTACAGCACAGAGCCAATTTAACTCCACCGCTTTTTTTACGGTTTTTTGTGGTCTGACTGTTGTTCCATTATTTTTAAGCGAACTGAAGATATCCGGAAATTTTGTCAAGTTAATTTAATGTTAAAAATGCAAAATCCGGAAATTTTGTCCTTATTTTTTATAAATTTAATAATTGAACAATTTTTGTGATAAAGCCATTGAATTAAATGATTGAATCAGATTGTAAGACATCAGACTTTAGATAATCAGATAAAAAATCACATCGATTCAGATCTTATGGTCTGAAATCTGATGTCTGAAAATCTAGCCATCAAAAATATTAGAATATGAATTTAAACCAATATACTGTTAAATCACAAGAAGCCATCCAGGCCGCTCAACAAGTCGCCATGGAATTTGGCAATCAGAGCATTGAACCTCAGCATCTTCTTGAAGGTATTTTTCAGGTAGATGAAAATATTTCACCTTTCTTACTAAAAAAGTCTGAAGCAGACGCCACACTGGTAAGGGAGCGTAACCGTGAAAGCATTGAGAGGCTTCCCAAAGTACAGGGAGGAAATATTTACCTTTCACAATCCGCCAACAAGGTTTTGCTGGATGCTCCCAATATCGCAAAAAAAATGGGAGATGAGTATGTAACCATCGAACATTTATGGTTATCTCTTCTGGACACGAATTCTGAAGTATCAAAGCTCCTTAAGGATATGGGCGTCACAAGAAGCCTTCTGGAAGGAGGAATCAAAGAATTAAGAAAGGGAAGCAAGGCTACTTCTGCAAGTTCGGAAGAAACCTACCAATCTTTAAACAAATATGCTAAAAATTTCAACGAATTAGCTTCGGAAGGGAAGCTGGATCCTGTGATCGGCCGTGATGAAGAGATCAGAAGGGTTTTACAGATCCTGTCAAGAAGAACTAAAAACAACCCTATCCTGATCGGGGAGCCGGGTGTGGGTAAAACGGCCATAGCAGAAGGTATCGCCCACAGAATCATCAGCGGTGACGTTCCTGAGAACCTGATGGATAAAACTTTATATTCACTGGATATGGGTGCCCTGATCGCCGGTGCCAAGTACAAAGGAGAATTTGAAGAACGTCTGAAATCTGTCGTTAACGAGGTAATAAAGTCTGACGGACAGATCATCCTGTTTATTGACGAGATCCATACGCTGGTAGGAGCAGGAGGCGGCGAAGGCGCAATGGATGCGGCCAATATCCTGAAACCGGCTTTGGCCAGAGGAGAATTAAGGGCTATCGGCGCCACTACCCTGAATGAGTATCAAAAATATTTTGAAAAGGATAAGGCATTAGAAAGACGTTTCCAAAAGGTAATGGTAGAAGAGCCGGATACTGAATCGGCAATTTCCATCCTTCGTGGTATTAAAGATAAATATGAAGCCCACCATAAGGTAAGAATTAAGGATGAAGCGATCATTGCCGCAGTGGAGATGTCTCAGAGATACATTTCCGACAGATTCCTGCCGGACAAGGCTATTGACCTGATCGACGAGGCGTCCGCCAAACTGAGAATGGAGATCAATTCCAAACCGGAAGAGCTGGATGTCCTGGACAGAAGGCTGATGCAACTGGAAATTGAGCTGGCAGCCATCTCAAGGGAGGGTAACCAGACTAAAATAGATCATCTGAAAGAGGATATCGCCAAGATTTCTGAGCAGAGAAACGAGATCAATGCCAAGTGGCTTAAAGAAAAACAAAAATCTGAGGATCTCACCCAGATCAAAAAAGATATTGAATCCCTGAAACTGGAAGCGGAAAGGGCCTCCAGGGCAGGAGACTATGCCAAGGTTGCAGAGATCCAGTACGGGAAACTCCGTGAAAAGGAAGAAGAGCTGAAAAAGGTGGAGCTTGAAATGCAAAACCATCAGAATGAACTGATCAAGGAAGAGGTTACTGCAGAAAATATTTCTGAGGTCATTGCCAAATGGACAGGTATTCCGGTAACCAAATTACTGCAATCTGAAAGGGAAAAATTATTAAACCTTGAAACCGAGCTTCACCACAGGGTTGTGGGCCAGGATGAGGCTATCCAGGCTGTTGCGGATGCCATCCGCAGAAACAGGGCGGGGCTAAGTGACGAGAAGAAACCGATCGGTTCATTTTTATTCCTGGGAACCACGGGAGTTGGTAAAACGGAGCTGGCAAAAGCATTGGCAGAGTTTCTCTTCGATGATGAGAACAACATGACAAGAATCGATATGAGTGAATATCAGGAGCGCCACAGCGTTTCGAGGCTGGTAGGTGCGCCTCCGGGATATATAGGCTATGACGAAGGCGGACAGTTGACCGAAGCCGTAAGAAGAAGGCCGTATTCTGTTGTGCTTCTGGATGAAATTGAAAAGGCTCACCCGGATGTATTCAACACATTGCTGCAGGTTTTGGATGATGGACGTCTGACCGATAATAAAGGCCGTGTGGTGAATTTCAAAAACTCTATCATCATCATGACCTCAAATTTAGGCTCACACCTGATCCAGGAGAATTTTGAAAATATCACAGATGACAATCAGGATGAGATCGTTGAAAAAACCAAGGAACAGGTGTTTGATCTTCTGAAACAGACATTGCGCCCGGAATTCCTGAACAGGATAGACGAGGTGGTATTGTTCCAGCCTTTGAGAAAAAAAGAGATCGGAAAAATTGTTCAGTATCAGCTGAGAGGGTTCAATGATATGCTGGCAAAACGAAATATCATCATGACGGCTACCCAGGATGCCGTGGATTATCTCATGAATAAAGGCTATGATCCGGTTTTCGGGGCAAGACCATTAAAAAGGGTAATCCAGCAGGAAGTATTGAACAAATTGTCAAGAGAGATCCTTGCGGGAAATGTAAATGACGGAGACAGGATCACCTTGGATTATTTTGAGGAAGCAGGCTTGGTTTTCAGGCCAACGGAGCAATAAAGTAGTTTTTTTTCATATATTATTTTGTTAAGTAAGTGCTGTAGATTTTATTTACAGCACTTATTTTTTTGCTAGACAGGCTACTGAAAACGACAATACAAACTCAAATCCAGGGGCTTACGCATCTGGCTTTAAATTAACGTATTTTTTTATTGATAGTCAATCCGTAAAAATACGGATAATAAACAGGGAAAATACGTGTCGCTTAACCTGAAAAATTACGAAATTTGCAATACAAACTAACATTCATTATAAACTGACGTTATGAAAACAAAAACTATCCTAGACGGTGAGACTCTGGAACTTACATCCGGCCCTAACACCATGCGCTCTGATTTTATTAAAAATCTTATTGATAACTACCGTAACAACCAGTTAAAAGCGATCAACAATATGAATGGTTCTACGGATGCCCACTCTATCCATTTTAATCTGGCAATCCTTAAAAAATTTATTGCAGATATCGAAACGGAAACCCAGAAAATAAATCCCGGCATTACGGACGAGGACTTAGGGATCAGATTTTATTATGCTGCATATCCAAAGGCGGAGAACTGGGATATCATGGCAGGACATCCTATTGATCAAACCTATGCGGGAAAACATACTCTCGTAATGATCCCAACATTAAAAAAGGAGGATGAAGAAGGAAATTTCTTACATTATGATTTCAATCCCCTGGCTTCAGCAGGCAGTAAAGAGCAGACATTGGCACTCAGCTTAAAGAGCGCTCCATTATCCAGTGATGAAGTGGTATCACAGAATCACGGCAATCTTATCCCTCCTGATAACCCTAAGACCGAGATATACTAAATAACCATTAATAAATAATATCCCGTAACACAATGACTGATTTCCAAAAACTGGTACAAGAATTAATGTTCTGGAGTGAGGGTATAGCTGCTGTTATTTCAGTTTTGTACTATAACCGTATAAAAAATCAATACTGGAAATACTTTGTGTTTTATCTTATCTTCATTTTTATCTCAGAGGCCATAGGAAAATGGGGAGACCATTTCATAGATTATAATAAACAGGCATTCTATAATTATTTTGTCATTCCTCTGCAGTTTATATTTTTTTACTGGCTGTATGCTGCAAAATCTTTTGAGAAACTAAAGCTTTTCTATACATTGTCTGCCATTTATTTGCTTTCATTTATTCCGAGCGAGTTTATTTTCACCCCTGATAAGGTAATGTTTTCATTGAATTATACATTAGGATGCCTTATTCTTATGATCCTGGTAGTAATGGAATATTATAAGCAGATTAATTCCTCAAACATCCTTGATTTTGATAAGAACAGGATGTTTTATATTAATCTGGGGGTGACTCTGTTTTATATCGGAACTTTACCTTTCTGGACATTTTTTGCTTTTATCAGAACTTACAGGGAGATCTATAATATTTATTTTGCCTATTTTCTGGTCTCGGCCATTATCATGTATTCATTATTCTCAATTTCATTCATATGGGGAAAACAGAACTCTTAATAACGATCATATTGTTCAACATATTTTTCGTTTTGTTCGTAGTGGCCGTGATGGTTTACATCAGAAAATACAAACAACGGAAAAAGGAATACTTAAATGAAATTGAGGTAAAGAACGAAATCCACAAAAGGGAGCTCCTGGCCACTCAGCTGGAAATACAGCAGGCCACCATGCAGCAGATCGGCAGGGAGCTCCATGACAATATCGGACAAAAACTGACCCTTGTAAGCCTTTACACACAGCAGCTGCTATACGAGAATAAAGTACCTGAGGTAAGCGAAAGGATAGAACAGGTCTCCCAGATCATCAATCAGTCTTTACAAGACCTTAGAAGCCTTTCAAAAACATTGACGGATGATAATATAAATCAAAAGGAAATCGTAACTTTAATACAGGAAGAAGTAGATAATACCAATTCCTTTAAAAAGTGTAAGGTAAGTTTTGAGCATAATTTTAAACAGCTTGATTTGGGGTTTGCCCATAAGAATGTATTGCTCAGGATCACCCAGGAATTCATTCAGAACAGCATCAAGCATGCCCATTGTAAGAATATTTATATTACACTGAACACTTCAGAGGAAGCTCTTTGGGAGCTTAACCTCAGGGATGACGGCATCGGGTTTGACAGCTCCCGGACGATATCCAACGGGATCGGCTTGACTAACATGAGAAACAGAGCGGCAATCATTGGCGCAGATTTCAGTATTGAAAGCCGGGAAAACATCGGAACTACACTCAATATTATTTTAAAAAGGCAACCATGAAAAAAACTATAGTCATTGTTGATGATCATGTTCTCATCGCAAAAGCCCTTGAGGGGATCATCGACAATTTTAAAGAGTTTGAAGTGATCTATGTAGCTGAAAACGGGAAAGATCTTATTCAAAAGTTTGAAAACAACAATAAAATCCCTGATATTATTCTTCTGGATATCAGCATGCCGATTATGGATGGCTTTGAAACGGTGATCTGGCTTAAGGAAAATCACCCCGCCATCAAAGTAATGGCCCTCAGCATGCAGGGTGATGATAAGAGTGTGATCAAAATGATCAAAAACGGAGCAAAGGGATATTTATTAAAAAATACCCATCCTAAGGATCTGGAAACAGCACTTACCAAACTAAGCAGTGATGGCTTCTTTTATCCTGACTGGGCTTCAAAGATCATATTTTCAAATCTTAACAATGACCAGGAGTCCGAAAATACCGTAAGAATTTCGGACCGTGAAAAAGAGTTTCTAAAGTATACCGTAACAGAATTAAGCTATAAGGAGATAGCCGACAAAATGTGCTGTAGCCCACGAACCGTGGAAAGCTACCGGGATCAGCTCTGTGAAAAACTGGAGCTCAAAACCCGGGTAGGCCTGGCTGTATTTGCCATAAAAAACGGATTTGCCAACTAAAATTTCCTGATGCAAATCAAGCTCTAAAAGCGGAACAATATTAAATCCCATTAGTAACCCAAATAAAAAAATAAACCCGGGCTTATTAGGCCCAGGTTTTATATTTTAAAAGCTTTTAAAATTATCTTCAGGAGTATAATCCATAAAGATACCGCCTTCCAGTCCTATGGATTTTACTTTTTTTCTGATCGGGATCGTGAGGGTGATCTGTTTCTGGTCTTTCTCCCATACGCCGGGTGAAAAGTGAAGCTTCTCCACGGAATTGTCCTCATACGTTAATATGCTATCGAAAGGAATGGCAAAGCCTCCGATATTATCAACATTCACCGTAAGCAGGTCATTCATCTGGGAAGTGGCTGTTATTTTTAAATCAATATAATTATTGGTAAAGAACCAGTTATTCCAGAACCAGTCCAGATTTTTTCCGGATCCTGTATTCATTGAATTGAAATAGTCCCAGGGAATAGGGTGTTTTCCGTTCCAGTTATTCATATAATGGTGTAAGGCTTTTTTAAACAGATCATCTCCCAGGTAATCCTTTAAAGCAAGATAGGATAAAGATGCCTTTACATAAGAGTTGTTGCCATATCCGGCACCACTCACCTGAGTGCTCATGGTAATAATGGGCTGATCCTGTTCCGCAGACGGATCATTGATCCATCTTTTCACCCGGAAGTTTTGATAAAATTCTTTTGCCGATTCCTCGCCGTTTTCATCAATTCCTATCAGGTATTCTAAAGTAGTTGCCCATCCTTCGTCCATAAAAGCATAGCGGGTCTCATTGATTCCCATATAAAACGGGAAATAAGTATGGGCTATCTCATGATCTGCCGTTAATCGCGCGTCCTGAAAGTTGTCCGGAATGCTTGTATCATTGATCATCATTGGATATTCCATATCAGCATATCCTTGGATGGCAGTCATTACATTATACGGATATTCCACTCCGGGCCAGTTTTTCGAGAACCAGTCCAGATTGTAGCGCATCCATTCTACATAATGCTCAAAGTCTTTTGCTCCGGCCTTATATCCTGCCTGTACGCTTGCTCTTTTTGTTTTCAGCTGAACACTGGAAGCATCCCAGACATAATGGTTGCTTAAGGCAAAGCAAAAATCTGTAATATGATCGGCTTTGAATTTCCAGATATTCCATTTATCCTGTCTGGTTACTTTTCCTGATTTTATTTCATGATCTGTTGCAATCTGAATCACTTTATCGCTCTTCAGGGAAGCTTTATATCTTTTCAGATATTCGGGCTGAAGCACCTCCTCGGGGTTCAAAAAGTCTCCCGTAGCCCAAACCACATAGTTTTTAGGAGCCGTAATGGAGAAAGTATAATCATTAAAATCATTATAAAACTCCTGCCTGTCTGAATGCGGAAGCATATCCCAGCCATTGTAATCATCATATACAGATATTCTCGGAAATGAATAAGCCACATAGAATGTTTCAGGGTCTATCTGCCCTTCCCTTCCACTCTGAACAGACAGCGGATACTCCCATTCTATTTTAACCTCGGCCTTAGCTTTTGATTTCAAAGCTGTATTCAGTTTTACACTGGCAACCGTTCCCCAGTCTTCACTGTTCACATTGTATTTTTCGTCATTCACCATGAATGATCTGATATGTAACCCGGATGATAAAAAATCTTTGGAAACAAAACCGGATCTTGGTGACTGCGGTTTGTGGATATTATTGACAAATCTTACAGCCAGTTCTTCAAGATCATCCGGACTGTTATTGCTGTAAATAATGGTCTCTTTCCCTGAAACCATTTTGGTATTGGCATCTACTTTAATTTCAACATTATAAATCCCTTTATTCTGCCAGTAATTTTTTCCGGGAGCACCCGATTTGTCACGGGTACCATTCTCATAGGCTTTTTTTATATTTCTTGGCATATATAATTCCTGAGCGGAAAATTGCCAGGAAGTCATTATCATCAATCCTAAAAGGAGGTTCTTCATTTCTCTGAATTTTAACAATCGCTATCAAATTTAGGAAAAATGTATAGATAAACATCATTAAGTAGTAAAACAGATATAATTTAAAATTTACTTTACATTCTTTCCTGTTCTTCAACTTTTTTAATCGGTTTAGCATTTTTTACAGATTGATTACCAAAGTTGAACTTCAAGGAAAGGGTAAAGCTCCTGGTGTCACGGTAATCCAGGAAATAATTATCCTGATTTGCGTACTTTGTACTCACCTTTTCCCCGGAAGTTTTAAAAATATCATTAAACAGCAGGCTTGCTTCCAGCTTTTTGCTAAAGAACTTCCTGTTCATAACCAAATAGGTGGAAGAAGACCCGGAGATTCTGAAAGTTCCCTGTATAGAAGGCGAGTAATACCGGTGTCCTATTTCCAGCTTCCAGTCATTGCCCTTATCAAGTATAAAAGCTGTAGATATATCCGAAAACAGGTTCCACACCTTGTTTTTATATAGTAACTGATCTACCCCGATAAAATAATTTTCCAGATGCTCGAGGTTTTCAGATAAGCTTATGTTCCACCATGGCTTAATCAGAAGATTTTTATACAGGCTCAGTCCATAAGCTTCTTCTTTTTCTATATTGGTGTAATGGTAAATAAGATTATTGGTATCCGGATCCTGATACGAAATTTCCATTGACGGATCGATCTCTTTCCTGTAATAAAGGTCCAGGTTCCATTCTTTCCAGGTATATGTAAAGTTAAGATTATGAATAATGGCAGCTTTCAAACCGGGATCTCCCTGATAATATGAAAACAGATTGTAATACGATTTCGCAGGATTGAGCGAAGAATACGGTGGTCTGCTGATCCGTTTACCGTAGGATAACCCGAACTGGTGGTTATTGTCCGTGGTATATTGCACAAATAAGGTTGGAAATAATTTCCAGTATTGGTTCCTGTTCACTTCATAAGGCTCTGAGACCAGCCCTTCCAGGTCCGTCTTCTCCGTACGTAAACCGGCTTTAAAATTCCATTTTCCGGGACTATAGGCCAATGATGCATAAAGTGCGAAGTTATGTTCCTTATAGTCAAAAGTATTACTTTTTTCCGGCCGGTACTGCAATTCCCCGTTTTCATTATCTGAAAAACCGAGCTGGCTGGATGTCTTTACAAAGCTGTACTTAGAGCCGGATTCCAATTCCCAGTTTTCATTTTTCCACTGATAATCCACCTGGGTGGAATACAGCTGAACATTATTTTTATTCTCGGTCAGAAAATTATTTACACCCGGAGGCTGGTTTATAAAATTAAGATACGTCAATACATTCTGATATTTTCTGAAATTATTCCCGGCGAAATAATTCGTCCATGTCAGCTGGCTTTTCTTATTGATCTTCCTGTCTGCCTGCAGACTCAGGATATTGTTTACAGAACGTGAATGATGGTCATTAACGGTAGTATAATCAGATTCCGCAATGTTCTGACCATTATAGATAAGGGTAGGTACATTGTATATTCCGTAGGATTTCGGGCTGAAATATCCGGAATAGTTCAGCCTGATATTTGTAAGGCTGTCTGCTTCATATTCTGCATTAAAGTTCAGGGTGTTCTGGCTTTTATTCCTGTCTTTCCTGTTCATGGTACTTATCCATCTTGTCTGATCTTCCACATAATACACATGATCTGTCCCTTCCCTGTAATAAGTCCCGCTATTCAGGTTATAGCTTCCCATAACCGAAAGCTTATTTTTCCTGTAATATTGGGTAATTCCTCCCATTCCTTTAGCATACCGGCTTTGTATGTATTTTGAAGAGATGATGCCCCGGTATCCTTCTACATTATTTTTTTTCATGACAATATTCAATACTGCACTTCCTGATGCTTCATATTTCGCTGGCGGATTGGTAATTACTTCTACAGATTTCAATTCTTCTCCCTGGATATTTTCTAAAAAATTTTTCAGTTCGTCTCCGGTAAGCATTACCTTCTTATCGTTAATAGTGACAAGGATGCTGGTACTTCCTTTAATGGCCAGGACGTCATTATTAGCGGTTACTCCAGGGGTCTTTTTCAGGATTTCCCATACATTCAGGGAGGTAATATTGCTGTTTTCCACATTAAATTCCAGGCGGTCTATTTTTCTTTTCACCAAAGGTTTGGGTTTGGTCATTACTACTTCCTGGATATCCCGGGTGTCTTTTCTTAAGACCACAATCAAAGGCCGGTCCTGCTGTTCCGGATCAAAATAGTGCTCAAATCTGGCATATTCCAAATCATTAACAACTATTTTTACAGGCTGCCCGGAAAATCCTTCCAGTATAAAATTCCCATGATCATCCGTTATTATTGTCTTTAATAATTTATTTTGGGAATCATAAACCTCAACAGCTATCCGGGGAAGCTTTTCCTGCCGGGTGTTCAGAACCGTTCCTTCTATTTTTTTCTGGGAAAATATCAATAGCGGAAAGCATAAGAAAAGAAAAAATTTGTACATGACTGTTTTTTTTATTAAGATGATTCAGCATAATGAATCACACATGCAAAATTCAGTGTTCCAGCAGAGAATATCGGTTAATGAAAGGTTAATGATGGGTTAATATCCGTTGGGGCAAAATTTAAAGCTTTATCTTTGTTTCAATGGCTTTGAAAAGTAAGACCCTTATTGCCCTTTTTACTGCTTTATTCCTTATTCTCCTGGGGATACAGGCCTATTTCATGTATAAAACATACCAGGTAACAGCTAAGGAAATTTACAGGTCTGTACAACAGCCGCTCAGGGATTATACTGATGAGCTGGAGGACAGCGGCGGTGCGAAGAGAACGGACGATGATTCTTTGCAGTATCTGTTCATCCGGTATAATAACGGAGAGATCAGCAAAAAAAAGTTCTTATCTTTCTTTGAAGAAAACAGAAAGCAAACCACGGAAATGTTCAGCCGTCAGATTGATGATAAATTCAGAAAAGAAGGCTATAAAATCGCAGTAAAAATAGAATATCTATCCATTACTTTCGTGCCGGACAACACCAATCTTATTGATAAGCCTATCCTCCTCTATGAGACCGAAAATAAAGTAATTCATCCTGAAGTTTTAAGCAGGGGAAAATGGGAAACCTCTTCCTCATCAACATCAAAAAGATCCGGAAAAGACAATGTTTTCCTGGTGAAAAGCAAGACCAGTATTGAGATCCTAAATATTAAAAGTATTATTTTCAGGGAGCTGGGTTTACTTTTCCTGTCCTGTATCGCTATTTTAGCCTGTGTCCTGATACTGTATATTTTTACGGTCAGAAATCTGGCCGCCCAGCAAAAACAGGTTGAAATCCTGCATACCGTAGTGGATAACATCTCACATGAGTTTAAAACCCCTATCGCCACTCTTAAAATAGCCTCCAGGGCTTTGAAGAAGAACCTGAATGCCGAAACGCTACCTCTTATTGACCGCCAGATTACCCGGCTTGAAAACCTGATGCTTCAGTTGCATCATGATGATACAGAGAATAAAACCGGAGAAATCAATTCTGAAGACTGGGATTTTTTCATTCAGGATCTTTCCTTCACTTACCCCGGAATCCGGTTTGTCTTGAAAAATAATATTGCCGGCCGGCTGCCTTTTGATAAGAACCTGATGGAGACCGTCATTAAAAACCTGTGCGAAAACAGTGTAAAATATGGTTCCTCGGTTGTAAAAATAATGCTCTCTGATGTTCAGCGGGAGCTTGAAATTAAAATTTCGGACAATGGATGGGGAATTGATAAAAAGGAACTGAAAAACATTTTTGAAAAATTCTACAGGATACAGCATAATAACATTCACAATACAAAAGGATTAGGATTGGGGCTGTATTTTGTTCAAAAAATTGTCCTGAAATACAATGGCAGGATAGAGGTAGCCAGCAAGCTTAAAGAAGGAACAACATTCAGAATACATATGCCCTATGGAAGCTAAAATTCTTTTGGTAGAGGATGACCCTGACTTCGGAATGATATTGAAGCAATATCTGGAACTGGAGGATTTTGAAGTGAGCTGGTTTCAGAATCCCGATGATGTTGTAAGCCGCTTAAATTCAGATTTCCCTTTCCAGATCGGGATATTGGATATTATGATGCCTAATATGGACGGATTTTCTCTTGCCAGGATCATTTCAAAAGAAAAGCCGGACTTTCCTTTGCTTTTCCTCACCGCAAAAAATCAGAAGATAGACCGTCTTACCGGCCTTAAGCTGGGCGCTGATGACTACATTTCCAAACCCTGTGATCCGGAGGAGCTGACCCTCCGGATCAGGAATATCCTCAAAAGAGCATCGCATTCCATTCAGGAAGCTTATATCAAAATCGGGCAATATACTCTGGAGCCCCAAAAGCTGCTACTGTCACATCCCAAAGGCAACATACGCCTTACCATCCGGGAAAAGGACCTTTTGCTGTACTTTTTAAGGCATAATCATCAGACCATAAAACGGGAAGATATCTTAAATGCCCTTTGGGAGACGAACGATTACTTTACGGGAAGAAGTCTGGATGTTTTTATCAGCAGGCTCAGAAAGTATTTCAGTGATGATCCTAAAATCAAAATCCAATCCCTGAGAGGAATTGGATTTGAAGTAGATTTTCCCAAAAGTTCATAAACTATAAAGATAATTCAACCAAAACCGGAAAGTGATCCGAAGGATAAAGAAGGTTGGGCCTTCTGTCATTGATATGCCTGTGGGATTTTATCCTGAATCCTTTTGTAAAGATATAGTCGATCCTGTCTTTAGGTATTTCGTTTACGTTAAATGCCGTAAAAGTTCCTATTGGCCCGTAATGTGGTTTCAGGGAATGATAAAAGGTATCTTCGAGGTTCTGGGAAAGAATTTTTACAGGCTCCGTATCTTCCGTTAAATTAAAATCACCGCTTAGAGTTAATGGTAAATGTTCAGGATTAAGCTCTTTAATTTTCCTCAGGATAAGCTCGGAAGATTTCACTCTTGCCACTTTTCCGATATGGTCAAAATGAAGGTTCATGGCAAGGAAGTCTTTTTTGGAGTTTTTATCTCTGAATATGGCATAGGTACAGATCCTGTTCAGGGCAGCATCCCATCCTCTGGATGGTTTTTCAGGTGTTTCCGAAAGCCAGAATGTCCCGGATTTTATCACCTGAAGCCTGTTGGTATCGTAAAATATCGCTGAAAATTCTCCTTTTGTTTTCCCGTCATCCCTTCCCACTCCTACATAATCATAATGACTTAGCCCGCTTTTAATGTCTTTCATCTGCTCGGGAAGCGCTTCCTGAACACCGAAATAATCGGGATGATAATAGCTCAGCAGATCCAGAACATCTTTTTTCCTTTCTGTCCATGCGTTTTCCTTATCCGATTCTACCTGAAGCCTGATATTGAAGCTCATCACCTTAAGATCCTGTGTAAACCCAAAAATAAAAAACATCATCATGATAGCTGAAAACCTGAAATTCATATCCATAGTATTTAATCATATCACAAAAATAAAGCTTCTCTTTGAGAGAGAAGCTTAAAAGTTGTCACTATATTGTTAAATGATTGAAGAACAGTTTAATTGAAACTATTATTCTTTCGCGAATTTAAATGATCTTCCGGACTGCGTGAAGTCTATTGTTTTTTTGTCCTTACTAAAGACGACCGTTATTTCCGCCTCATCAAAAGTAAATTTACGATCCCCTACATATTCCAGGGGAAACTGCTGTTGCCCGGATGCCTGCCCGTAAAGCTGTCCGCTTTTCTCACTGAATGTTAGTTTAACGGGGATTTCTTTAGCGGAATATGTGCCTGTAAAATCTTTAGGATTGATCTTTTCTACAGGCTTTGCCTGAGCAGAAGACCATATATTGTTCTTCTTATTTACATCAGGGATCAGAGAATCAGGATTCAGTCTTACCTCATCAATTTCTTTATCAGTATTAACTTTAAAGGTCCATTCTGTATTCCTCTTCCATACCTCTACCGGAATTTTTACCGTTTGCGATGTTCCGTCTTTGAATTTTATCTGGACTGTTGCTGGCATCGGCAGCTGTCCGATATTCTCTATACTGATCTGCGCTCCACTTTTAAAGTCGCCATTGATATATTTTACATTCTTAACAGCCTGATCGATTTTCCATTTGTTAAAGAACCAGCCTCTCCAAAACCAGTTTAACTCCTCTCCCGAAACATTCTCCATAGTATGGAAAAAATCCCACGGAGTAGGATGCCTGAAAGCCCATCGCTCAATATAGGCTTTGAAAGCTTTATCAAATTTTTCAGGTCCGAGAACAGCTTCTCTTAAAATATCCAGGCCTGCACCCGGTTTGAAATAAGCAAGAACTCCGATATTATTTTCTTTCATATTGTCCGGCCCTACCATGATGGGCTCAGAACTATCATTCATCAGAAAGACGCCGGTCTGGGCAATATTTTGTTTTCTGTAATATTCCCCTTTATTAAAGGCCTTTGTAGAAAGCCCGTTAATAAATGTATTAAACCCTTCATCCATCCAGGCAAACAGCCTTTCATTAGATCCTACAATCATGGGAAACCAGTTGTGACCAAATTCATGGTCTGTAACACCCCAAAGGTCCTCCCCTTTGGAATCCATATGGCAGAAAACGATTCCCGGATATTCCATACCGCCTTCATTTCCTGCTACATTTGTTGCCGCAGGATAAGTATATTCATACCATTTCTGTGAATAATGCTCTATGGCAGCTTTTACGTATTCAGTAGACCTTCCCCAAGCCTCTTGCCCTGCGCTTTCTGCCGGATAAGCAGAAATTGCCAGTGATTTTTTACCGCTTGGCAGATTAATTCTCGCTGCATCCAGAATGAATGCCGGTGAAGATGCCCATGAAAAGTCCCTCGCCTGATTAATTTTAAACTTCCAGGTTTTGGTTCCGGAAGCCTGATTTTTACCGATCTCGGATTCGGGGCGGATCATTATGGTTTTATCACTGTTTCTGGCCTGGTTCCAGCGATCGTTTTCTTCTTTCGAATAGACATCTTTATAATTGAGAAGCTCTCCGGAAGCTACTACATAATGATTGGCCGGAACTGTGATATTTGCAGTGATATTGCCATATTCAAGGTAAAACTCGGAGGCGCCAAGATAAGGCATGGTATTCCATCCAAGCACATCATCATAAACGCACATTCTGGGATACCATTGTGCTATTGTAAAAATTTTACCGTTTTTGGTATCCTTCACTCCCATTCTGTCAGATCCATATTCGGGTGAGATAAAAGAATATTCAATTTTAATTCTGGCAGTGCCTCCTTTAGCTTTCAGTGCTTTAGGAAGGTCTATCTGCATTCTCGTATCCGTCACCGTATATTTCACATCCTTTCCATCCAGCTTTACCGATTTTATTTTATATCCTCCGTCAAATTCTTCTCCGTGAGCTCCATTTCTGCTCCCCGAAACAGGTATTACGGCATTTCCCCGGGAATCTTTTGAGAATAAATTCTGATCCAGCTGCAGCCAGAGGAAGCTCAGCTTATCAGGGCTGTTATTGGTATAGGTGATTTCAGCAGATCCCGTAATTTCATTCTTAGCATCGTCCAGGCTTACGTCCAGACGATAATCTGCTGAGTTCTGCCAGTATGCATGCCCCGGCTGTCCGCTTGCGGACCGTGTTTCCGTTCCCGTCTGAGGATAAAAGAAAGGCTTGAAAGCTTCTACATAATCATATTTCGGAGTTTCCTGAGCCAGAACAGATCCTGAAAAAAGGAGAACTGCAAAAGCTGAAACAAGGTTAGGGAGTTTATAATCCATTTCTTTTAAACTTATTCTGCTAAATACGTAAAAATTTCCGGAAATTATAATATTTCCGGATTTTTTTATCAAAGTTAATTCAGTTTGATTTTTTTGCTTTAATCATTGCTTCCAGTGCATCCCACATTTCTTGTGGGATCTCCTCGAGCATGTTAAACTCGCCTGCTCCCTGAAGCCACTCACCACCATCGATAGTTACCACTTCCCCATTCATATAGGCCGAATAATCGGAAACCAGATATGCGGCCAGGTTAGCTAATTCCTGATGCTCTCCTACCCTTCTCAGAGGAACTTTTTTCCTCATATCAAATTTTTCCTGGAGATTTCCCGGAAGAAGTCTGTCCCAGGCTCCTTTTGTAGGAAAAGGTCCAGGAGCAATTGCATTGAAACGGATGCCATATTTTGCCCACTCCACAGCCAGAGATCTTGTCATGGCCAGCACGCCTGCCTTCGCACAGGCTGAGGGAACCACATAAGCTGAGCCTGTCCAGGCATATGTGGTGACAATATTCAGTACAGTTCCAGTCTTTTTTGAATCGATCCAATGCTTTCCAACGGAAAGAGTACAGTTTTTTGTTCCTTTTAAAACAATATCCAAAATGGAATCAAAAGCGGAATGTGTCAGCCTTTCTGTGGGGGATATAAAATTTCCCGCAGCATTATTCAGCAGGATATCAATCTTACCAAATTCTTTTAATGCTGCTTCTTTCATAGCCTCCACCTCATCCCAGTTCCTTACGTCACAGGCTACACAAAGAACCTTTCCTCCCGTTTCCTCTTCCAGTTCTTTTGCTGTTGTCTGAAGCTTTTCTAAATTTCTCGAAGTAATGACCACTTTTGCCCCCAACTGCAGGAAATATTTGGTCATTGCCTTTCCAAGACCGCTTCCGCCTCCCGTTACAATAGCTACCTTATCTCTGAGTGCGTCTTCACGCAACATCGGCTGTGTATATAGATTCATACCTTTTAATTTTTCCTAAAAATAATAATTATTGAGCGGATGACCTTTAAAATGCCATTATAAATAATGTCACAAATAATTATTCCTGGATTTTTAACTAATTTTATCCTCTGAAAAAATTTATCTATTCATGAAAAATCCGGGAACTTCCGTCTTTCTGCTCTTTCTGTTTTTTAGTTTACACTTCAAAGCTCAAAAATTTGAGAAATTGATCCAATATGTCAACCCGCTTATCGGAACGGAAAAAATGGGACATACCTATCCAGGTGCAACCGTTCCTTTCGGTGCTGTACAGCTGAGCCCTGAGACCGATACCATTTCTTATGAGCTCAACGGGAAATACAATGGGGAAGTTTACAAATACTGTGCGGGATACCGCTATGAAGACAAAACCATTGTGGGCTTCAGCTCCACACATTTCAGCGGAACAGGACATTCTGACCTGGGAGATTTCCTGGTAATGCCTACCGTAGGAAAGCTGCAATTAAACCCGGGAACGGCATCAAACCCGGAAAGCGGCTATAGAAGCCGGTTTTCACATCAAAATGAAAAAGCAGAAGCCGGCTATTATAAAGTAAAACTGGAAGATTATAACATCTTAGCAGAACTTACGGCAACTACCCGGGTTGGGATTCACCGGTACACTTTCCCGAAATCAGATCAGGCCCATATCATACTGGACCTCATGTCCGGAATTTATAATTATGATGGTAAGAATGTATGGACCTATGTTCGGGTGGAGAACGAAAATACCGTTACCGGATACCGGCAGACGAACGGATGGGCAAGAACGAGAACTGTTTATTTTGCAATGAAGTTCTCAAAGGCCTTTAAATCCTTTGGTCAGAAAAATTATGATGGCGCACAGGTTTACAGAGGGTTCTGGAGAAAATTTGATCAGACAAGGAACTTCCCTGAAATTGCCGGAAAAAACCTGAAAATGTATTTTGACTTCGATACCCATGAAAATGAGGCTGTAGAAGTAAAGCTTGCCATTTCTCCCGTAAGCCAGGCTAATGCGTTAGAGAACCTGGAAAAAGAAGCCGGGAACCTGTCTTTTGATCAGGTGAAAGAAAAAGCTCAGGAGAATTGGAACAAAGAACTAAACAAGATCGTTATCAAAGGCTCTGAAACTGAAAAAACAAACTTCTATACTGCAATGTACCATACCTTTATCAATCCTACCGTTTATATGGATGTGAACGGTGAGTATAAAGGTTTGGATCAGAATACCCACAAAGCTGCCGGCTTTACCAATTACACCACATTTTCTCTCTGGGATACTTACCGTGCACTCCATCCGTTTTTCAATATCATCCAGCCTAAAAGGAATGATGATATGGTAAAATCCATGATGGCTCATTACAATCAGTTTTCCATGAAAATGCTGCCCATCTGGTCCCATTATGCTAATGACAACTGGTGCATGAGCGGCTATCACAGTGTAAGTGTGGTTGCAGATGCTATTATAAAGGGAGTTTATACCGGTGATCCGGAAGAGGCCTTGAAAGCCTGTGTGGAAACAGCTAACAAAAGGGATTATGAAGGCATTGGCCAATACATCGATCTGGGCTATATTCCTGCAGAGAAAAACGGAACTTCGGTTTCCAACACCCTGGAATATGCTTATGATGACTGGGCGATAGCCCAACTGGCAAAGCATCTGGGGAAAACTGACATCTATGAGCGGTTTATCAAACGTTCTGAAAACTGGAAAAATAATTTTGACAAAACCATCGGATTTATGCGTCCACGCCTGGCAGACGGCAGCTTTAAAAAAGACTTCGATCTGCTAAGCACTCACGGACAAGGTTTTATAGAAGGAAACTCCTGGAATTACAGTTTCTTTGTTCCCCAAAACCCTGATGAGCTGATCAGCATGATGGGTGGAAAGAAAAAATTTGCTTCAAAGCTGGATGAATTGTTCACCATGCATCTTCCTGATGAATTTTTCGCAGATACGGAAGATATCACACGGGAAGGGATCATCGGAGGATATGTTCATGGAAATGAACCGGCTCATCATGTTGCTTACCTTTACAACTGGGCAGGACAACCCTGGAAAACACAGGCCCGGATCCGTCATATTCTGGAAATGCAGTATAAAGCAACTCCCGACGGATTAGGCGGAAATGATGATACAGGACAAATGAGTGCCTGGTATATTTTAAGTTCGCTCGGGTTTTATCCTGTAGCTCCGGGTTCTGAAGATTATGCCATAGGAAGCCCGGCTGTAAACCAGGCTACGCTTTATCTGGAAAACGGAAAAGTTTTCGAGGTCGAAGCGGTTAACCAGGATCCGAAGCACGTATATGTTGATAGGATTGTTTTAAATGGAAAAGAGATAAAAAATTCCATACTGAAACATTCGGAAATCATGAATGGTGGAAGGCTTACCTTCTACATGAGCAATAAGCCTAGGAAAAAATGATAGCTTTTGGGGCCGCCTGCGGCGGCCCCAAAAGCTTACTACCAAGGAATCTCTCCTGTTTCAGGGTTCATTTCTTCACTGAAATACTTTCCTGTAGGGCCGTCTTGACCAATCAGTGCATATTTTACGATACGTGCAGCTGCATCCTGTACAGTTCCGGTGCCGCGATGATCATTGAAGTCGGTCTTCGTAAATCCGGGATCCACCGCATTCACTTTCACCCGGGTATCACGCAGCTCATAAGCCAGAATGATCGTATACATATTCAATGCTGATTTGGAGGACTGATAAATAGCTCCCTTATGGTTATAATATTTATTTGCGGGATCAGCCGCCAGGGTAAGAGAGCCCTGACTGGAGCTCACATTCACGATACGCGGTTCAGGAGAGCTTTTCAAAAGATCGATAAACGCCTGCGTAACCCTTACTACTCCGAACACATTGGTTTCATATACATTTCTGAACCGCTCGATGTCTGCTTCCAACGCCAGCTGAGGGATTCCTCCGCTAATCCCTGCATTATTGATCAGAACATCCAGTTTTCCCTGTTCCTTCTCTATGATCTGCCTGGCCAAAGTAACAGAACCGGAATCGGTGACATCTATTTCTATAGCTTTGACATTCTCAAATCCTTCATCTCTTAATGCTTTCACTGCCTCCTCCCCTTTTTCAGGATTACGGCTTCCCAGATAAACGAAAAAACCTTTCTCTGAAAGTTGCTTTGCGGCCTCCAGGCCTATACTTTTATTGGCTCCTGTAATTAATACTGTTTTCATTGATACATCTGTTTAAATTAACGATGTAAAAGTAAAACACAGCGGAATGAGATTATTTGCCAAATGGCAAAAAGAGACTAACGGATATTTTTCCTGATCCTGCTTAATGAAGACTGGGTGATCCCTAAATACGAAGCCAGTTGGGAAAGAGGAACCCTATTGGCAAGATTCGGAAAGCTTTTAAGGAACTCAAGGTATCTGGTGGTGGCATCCTGTGAAACCAAAGGGCTTCGTCTTTCCAGTTTTTCAATATGGTTTTTATCAGAAATCTTCCGGATGATCGTGTCCCAGCCTATAATGGTATCAGATATTTCCTTCCAGTCCTGCATTGAAAAAACGATCAGTCTGCAATCAGTGACGGCCTGCAGATATTCGGAAAGCGGCATATCATTTTCAAACCCCAGGGGATTAAGGATTAAATGATTTTCATCGATAAAATACCTTGTGATTTCATCGCCCTTATTATTATAGTAGCATACCCGGATTACCCCATCCGTAAGAAATCCCACCCGCCGCAGGACATGCCCTGCCTCTATATAATACTCTTCTTTACGAAGCCGAAGCTCATCTCCTTTTTTGGAAATGAAATCGATCTGCTGCTGGTTTAAATTCCCGAAACGCAATATATAATCTATAAATTCTTTCATCTGTAATATTTTAAAACCTGCCGTAAAAATATGAATTGCTGTTTTGAAAACATTTTTCATTTGGCAAAAAAATCTGCCTGGCTGTCAGGCAGATTTTTATATACAATTCCAAAAAATACAGAATATTCATCGTCATTCTTTTACCTCAAAAAGCAGACGCTCCCCGAATTTTTCTTCCGTAATTTGCCCGTTATCATATGCCAGATGCCCGTTAACAAAAGTATGAGTGACCCTGGAATGAAAGACTGTTCCCTCCAGCGGACTCCAACCGCATTTATAAAGGATATTATCCCTGGCTACCTCCCAGTTCGCATTTAAATCCACCAGAACAAGATCCGCCTTGTACCCTTCTCTTACAAAACCTCTTTTTTCAATTCTGAAAAGAATAGCAGGATTATGGCACATCTTCTCAACGATTTTCTCCAGAGAGATCTTTCCGCTTTTATGATTTTCCAGCATCACCATTAAAGAATGCTGTACCAAAGGTGCTCCGGAAGGACATTTGGTATACGGATTCTGTTTTTCTTCCAGGGTATGGGGAGCATGGTCTGTTGCAATTACATCGATCCTGTCATCCAGAAGCGCTTCCCAGAGCCCGTCCTTATCTTTCTGTGTCTTTACGGCAGGGTTCCATTTAATCAAAGATCCTTTGGTTTCATAATCTTTATTGGTAAAAGTGAGGTGGTGAACGCAAACCTCTGCGGTTATCTTTTTATCTTTTAAAGGGATATCATTTCTGAAAAGCCCGGTTTCTTTAGCTGTTGAAAGATGAAAGACATGAAGTCTTGCTCCTGTTTTCTGAGCCAGCTCAATAGCCTTTGATGAAGATTTGTAGCAGGCTTCCTCGCTTCTGATGAGATGATGGTATTTCACCGGAATATCTTCTCCATATTCTTCCATATACTTCTGAGTATTAGCCTTAATGGTTGCCTCATCTTCACAATGTACAGCAATTAGCATTTTGGTATTACTGAAAATATTCTCCAGTGTTTCCGGATTATCCACCAGCATATTTCCGGTAGAAGAACCCAGGAACAATTTAATTCCCGGAACATTCCTCGGGTCTGTCTTCAAAACCTCTTCAAGATTATCATTCGTTCCCCCCATCATAAAACCGTAGTTTGCAAATGCTTTCTGAGAGGCTATCGCATATTTCTCTGCCAGCAGCTCCTGAGTAACGGCATTAGGAACGGTATTGGGCTGATCAATAAAGCTGGTGATGCCACCGGCAATTGCTGCTCTTGATTCACTTTCAATATCTCCTTTGTGGGTTAGCCCCGGTTCACGGAAATGTACCTGATCATCAATAACCCCCGGCAAAAGATATTTTCCTGAGCCATCGATAATTCGGTCGGCCTCTTCGGAAATATCAGAGCTTATTTTAGAAATTAAATCATTTTCAATTAAAATATCACTTTCGAGGATCCGGCCTTCATTTACAATTCTTACATTTTTGATAAGGGTTTTCATATTGCTTCGGGATGTTAAAAAGGTTATGGGTTATAAATAACAGGTTGGCAGAATCATTATCTATAACTTCCGTTTTTTATCTTTAGTCATGGCAAAATTAAGCTTTATGAATGAATTTTATATCTCCGGTAAAAATCAATTTCTAAATATTTACATTTGCATAAAATTTCCGGAATTTAAAAAATCAAAGATTACATCTGACCGATAAAATAAACAACAGATGAAAAAACTTCTTAACGAGACTATCATATATGGGATTGGAGCCATTATGCCAAGGGTAATCTTATTCATTCTCAACCCATTATACATCAATCAGATCGAAAATAAAGATTTTGCCATATTTTCCAATCTATATGCACTGATATCTTTTGTAAACATTCTGTTGTCTTTCGGTTTTGAAACTGCCTTTTTCCGTTTTTCTGCAGAAAAAAATAACGAAAAGAAGACCTTTAATACCTCATTCTGGTTTCTTTCGGGATTATCCACACTGTTTCTCCTGGTCTGCCTGATCTTTAGCCAGCCTATTGCGGACCGATTGGAATATTCCTCTAATCCGGAATACATCCGATGGTTTGCCTGGATCGCTTTTTTCGACAACCTTTGCGTGATTCCGTTTGCCTGGCTCCGTTACAATAACAAGCCGATAAGATATTCTTTGGTAAGAGTTTTACAATCACTCTTTCAGACCGTACTCACCATTGCCTTGTTTTTATATATCCCTTTAAGCGTTTCCCAGAGTTTTGGCCTAAAAGAGAAAGTATCTTTCCCTTTTTACAGTAATCTGGCAGCCAGCGGCCTTGGGCTTATTCTGTTGCTTCCCGTGGTTTTAAAAGTTCAGTTCCAATTTTCCGGCGAACTTTTTAAAAGGATGATAAAATATTCATGGCCGGTAATGATTGCCGGGCTGGCTTTTATGGTCAATGAAAACTTCGACAAAGCCGTTCAGATCTGGTACATTCCTAATGAAGATGCGGGGGCCTATGGCGGATGCTATAAGCTGGCGGTCTTAATGACTTTATTTGTAACTGCCTACAGAATGGGCATCGAGCCGTTTTTCTTTAAGCAAATGAACAACGAAAACGCTAAGAATACTTACGCTAAGGTAACGGAATACTTTACTTTTTTTGCTGCAACCGTCGCTATGGGAATTATTGCCAATATCTCCTGGCTAAAGCAGATCCTGATTCCGAACAATACATATTGGACAGCCATCGATATCATTCCTGTCATTGTTGTGGCCAACCTTTGTTTCGGAATCTATTATAATTTTTCAACCTGGTATAAAGTGACAGACAAAACCAAAATCGGAACGGTGATTTCCTGGCTGGGAGCCGGCCTTACCATTGTTTTAAACCTGTTATTCCTTACAAGATACGGCTTCATGGTTTCAGCATGGGTAACTTTTATTGCTTATTTTGTCATGATGATTACCTCTTATTTATTAGGCCAGAAGTATTACCCAATTCCTTATCGTATAGGAAAAATGGCGTTTTTTATCGGGCTGCTGATGGCATTCAGTTTCATCATCGTATATTTCTTCAATTACAACTTCTGGATAGGAAATCTTCTGTTTCTGATCTACACGGCTGTTCTCGTCTATACAGAAAAAGATATGCTCATGTCACGGGTCAGGAAAAATTAGTTTTGGCCTTTAGTTTGATAAAGCAATCCTATTTTAAGAAAAAAACAATAATGATAATTGATACCACATGGAAGAGGTTTAATTATTATCTTTATCCGAAATTTAAATTTAACCAAAATAGTATTATATAATGAAAATTATCGTTCCGATGGCTGGACGTGGTTCCAGATTGCGTCCGCATACCTTGACAGTGCCTAAACCACTTATCCCCATCGCAGGTAAACCCATTGTACAGAGGCTTGTGGAAGATATTGCCAAAGTAGCGGGAGAGGAAATTGATGAAGTAGCTTTTATCATTGGAGATTTTGGACCGGAGATTGAGAGATCTTTAATTCAGATTGCTGAAAAGCTGGGAGCAAAGGGAAGCATATATTATCAGAATGACCCTCTGGGTACGGCTCATGCCATAAAGTGCGCGGAAGATTCCATGAAGGGAAATGTTGTCATTGCTTTTGCAGACACTCTTTTCCGTGCAGACTTCCAGTTAGATAGAAATTCAGATGGCGTGATCTGGGTGAAAAGTGTGGAAGATCCGTCGGCTTTCGGAGTAGTAAAACTCGATAACTATGGTTTCATTACAGATTTTGTTGAAAAGCCAAAAACCTATGTTTCAGATCTTGCCATCATTGGTATCTATTACTTTAATAATGCTGAAAAGCTGATGGAGGAGATCAACTACATCATGGATCACGATATTAAGAACGGCGGTGAATATCAATTAACGACAGCCCTGGAAAATTTAAGAGCCAAAGGAGCCAAATTCACTTTAGGTAAGGTGAACGACTGGATGGATTGCGGAAACAAGAATGCTACGGTAGAGACCAACAGCAAAATCCTTGCCTACGAAAAAGAGGAAATGGCCAGCTACCCCGCTTCAGCGGTGATTGAAAACTCACTGATCATTCCGCCTTGCTTTATCGGCGAAAATGTAAAAATTTCAAATTCAAAGATCGGCCCTGGTGTTTCATTAGGGAATAACACTGTGATCGTTAATTCAAACATTGAAAACTCCCTGATTCAGGAGAATACACAGATCAACCACGGAAACCTTTCCAATTCGATGATCGGGAATTCCGCCCAGTATTTCGGGGTGGCAAGGGAGATTTCCCTTGGGGATTATTCCGTTCTGGATTTCCTATCTAAATAAATACCGTAGAAATCGCTAAAATTCAATAAGATATTGTCAGACCACACAAAATGTTTTGTGTGGTTTGGCGTTAATATTGCAAAGTATTACTTTAATATAAAAGATAAATACATGAAAAACTGGATACCATTACTGTTATTACTGCTTGCGTTATCATCCTGCAAAACACGAAATACCGCAAAAAATAACAGTAACATCAGTAAAGACAGCATCATCACAGAAGGTAATAATAATCCCACCGATATAAATGAGCCTGTAAGAGATAAACTTGCATTTTATGAACATGTACTGATCCCTCCTAAGTTCGATCAGATAAAAATTAACAGTAAGGTAAATGTGGAAACGGGAAGCTTTATCCCTACCCTTGACGCTACCATTTATATTGAAAACAACCAGAAGGTATGGATGAATCTTTCGGCCCTGTTCATTGGAGTAGCCCGGGGAATCGCCACTCCGGAAGGGATCAGGGGTATGGACAGGACCAGTAAGTCCTATATTGATTCTGATTTTGATTATCTCAATAATCTGCTCAATGTCAACTTTATTGATTATAAATCTTTGGAAAAAATATTGATGGGAAGAACTTTTGTAAAAATCAATGACTCACAGTTTACCCTTACCCGAAATGCCCAGGGCTTCAGGCTGGCCTCCAATATGAACCAGAAAATCGTCACGGATGAAAAGACCAGAGAATATAAGATCAACCTGCAGTATGACGAAAATTATGATTTATTAAAAGTTAACCTGCAGGATGTGTTATCTCCTGATGAACTTGAGATTTCTTACAGCAATTGGGATGAGTATAACGGAATCCGCTTACCTAAAAATGTTAAAATAATTATAAAAGGTTCAAAAACAAGCCAAATTCTTCTGGAAAACACGAAATTTGATTTTTCTAAGATGGAAACACCCTATTCAGTTCCAGCCAATTATAAGAAAATTGAAATTAAATGATTAAAAAATTTAGCTTTTTAATAGGTATTTTATTGTTTGGTTTGCAGTATGGGCAAAAAAATAAAGAACAACTACAAAAACAAAATGCCGAACTTAAAAAACAAATTGCACAAATAAATTCAGATCTGGCAAAAACAAGAAATGAATCTAAACTTTCTATTGCCTATCTTACCAATGTAAATAAAAAATTAGCATTAAGAGAAAAGGTTTATAACAATACCCAGAAGGAAAAAAGATTCATTGAGGATGATATTTACCTTCGTCAGCTGGAAATCAACCGCCAGAACCGGGAATTAGCGGTTCTGAGAAAAAATTACGCTGAAGTGTTGGTTAATGCTTATAAGAATAAGGGCGTACAAAATAAGGTGACCTTCATTCTGTCTGCCAAAAACCTGGGCGAAGCAATAAGAAGGGTTCAGTACCTGAAGCAATACTCTGATTATCAGGATAAAAAAGCAGCCGAAATCACCAATGCCGCAGCGCAGATAAAGAAAACGATCGCTCAAAGGCAGAAATCCGTTAAAGAGAAAGAAATGCTTTTAATAAATCAGCAGAAAGATTTGCAAACAATTTCTGCTGAAAGAACCCAGAAAGAGCAGCTGGTTGCAGAATTTAAGAAAAATGAGGCCAAACTAACGGCTGAGCTGAAGCAAAAACAAACCCAGTCTAAGGCACTTGAAGGACAGATCAGAGCCATCATTGCGGAAGAAATCAGGATAGCGAAGGCCGAAGAAGAGGCCAGAAAAAAAGCGGAAGCTGAGAAAATACGTTTGGCAAAGCTGGCCGCGGAAAGAGAAAAAGCGAGGATTGAAGCCGAAGCCAAAGCCAGAGCTGAAGCCTTGGAGAGAGCAAGGCTATTGGCTGAAGCCGAAGCCAAAAAGACTGCTGAACTCGCTGCAAAACGAGCTGAAGAAGAAAGAAAACGTACCGAGGAAGCAGCAAAGGCTGAAGCCAGCGCGAGAGATGAAGCCAGAAAATTAGCGGCAAAAAAGGCAGCTGATGAGGCAGCCGCAAAAGCCAAAGCTGCGGCAGACAAGCTGGCTGCGGCAAAAGCTGCTGAAGCGGCCCTCACCAAAAGAAAAGAGGAGGATAAAAAAGCGGCAGAAACCAAAGCCATGACCAATTTCGGTGTCTCTACCGTGGCAGGGAACAATTTTGCCGAAAACAGAGGAAGACTGGGATTCCCGGTAGACAAAGGCCAGATCACCCACCGGTTTGGAAGACAACCCCATCCGGTTTTCAAAAACATCGTGGAAGAAAACAATGGTATCAAGATCTCAGTGCCATCAGGCACACGTGCCAAATGTGTATTCCCCGGATCTGTATCCTCAGTCCTGGCAAATAATGATGGTACCAAAACCGTTATCGTAAAACATGGAAGCTACTTTACGATCTATTCCAATTTAGGAAGCGTGAGCGTATCCAAAGGGCAGCAGGTCTCCGCCGGAACCCCGGTAGGCATCGTAGGACAGGATTTTGATGGCTCCTATACCCTTGATTTCCAGGTATGGAGCGGAAGCACGCCTGTCGATCCATTAGGTTGGGTTTCTTATTAAAAAAGATTAACTTTGCAAAAATTTTTAAAATGAATACATTAACAATACTTGCCTTATCTTGGCAACATATCTTAATCGTGGCATTAATCCTGGTTTTACTTTTCGGAGGCAAAAAAATCCCGGAATTAATGAGAGGTGTGGGCTCAGGTATCAAGGAGTTTAAAGACGCTGTAAAAGAAGACGATAAGTCTACGTCAGAAAAGACCAACAATAACTCTTCCAGCAACTAAAATTCTTCTGATTAATGAATTTTACTGAGACCGCCTGGAAAATCTTCAATCAGTCCATTGAAGATTACCATGTGCTTGACGACGTTAACGCTCTAATTAATAACCCGTTTGAAAAAGATAGTTTGGAACGGATTTTGTATGCAAAGAACTGGATTGATACCGTTCAATGGCATTTGGAAGATATAATTAGAGATGAAAATATTGACCCGGCTGACGCGCTTCAATTAAAAAGAAGAATAGATGCTTCCAATCAGCACAGAACTGATCTGGTGGAATTTATTGACAGCTGGTTTCTCAAAAAGTTTGAAAATATAACTCCTAAGCCTGATGCAAAAATAAATACGGAAACGCCCGCATGGGCTGTTGACAGGCTATCGATTCTTGCATTAAAGGTTTATCATATGTCATTAGAGGCTAATAGAGAATCTGCTTCCGAAGAACATCGGGCCGACTGCCAGGCTAAGCTGAATGTACTTCTTGCACAAAAAGAAGACCTATCAACTTCTATTAATCAGTTGCTTACTGATATTGAGAACGGTGATGTTAAGATGAAAGTATACAAACAAATGAAAATGTATAACGATGAAAGTCTTAATCCAATCCTTTATCAAAAGGGGCAACAAAAATGAGACGATTATTTTTTCTTGGAGTACTATTAATAATAACATCTTCCTGCGCAACGGAAAAATTAAATTTTTCTCCGTTGTCTAACAGTTTTTATAGTGATGCTAAAGGCTCAGATTCTGACAGGGGACTGAAGAAAAGTATAGACATTAACATCAAAGAAAATGTAAATGCTTCTGAGATATCCAACCTTATTGCAACTTTTCCAAAGTTCAAAAATACAGAGCTTAACGATGAAACAACAGCATTAAAATACAGCTTACAGAATTATCTGTATGCCATTGATGCCAACAATGTGACAGGAAAAAACCGCGCTATTAAAAACTTCGAAAAATCTTACAGGAAAATTCAGAAGCTCAGAAAACATCTCAACAAAGATGATGATGAAGTACTGAACAGATATTTGGTAAGACTGAAAACCAATATATCTGTAATTGAAGATTCTTTAAAAGGAAATTAAAAAAACTAATTATAACTATTAATGATTAAAATTCAGGCGGAAGCCAACGTTCCTACAGAACACGGCACCTTCCGAATGATTGCTTTCTCTGAGAATGAAAACGACTGGATGCCACACATGGCAATCATTGCAGAAAACACAGACTTTTCCAAGCCTGTAAACGTACGTTTTCATTCAGAATGTATTACAGGAGAAGTTTTCCATTCAAAAAAATGTGAATGCGGGCAGCAGCTGGATGCTGCCATGAAATATATCCATGAAAATGGAGGGATCATTGTCTACCTTCGCCAGGAAGGAAGAAATATAGGGATCATCAATAAATTAAAAGCCTATTCTTTACAGGAAAAAGGATTTGATACAGTGGAAGCCAACTTAAAACTAGGGCTTCCTGCTGATGACAGAAACTTTGGTGTGGCTATAGAAATATTAAATTTACTGGATGTAAAAGATGTTAATCTTCTTACGAACAATCCCGAAAAGGTAAAATATGTAAAAGAAAGTAATATTCATCTTAATTCCAGAATACCATTACAAATTCCTGCCAACGAGATCAGTAAAGGATATCTGAAAACAAAAAAGGATTATTTCGGGCATCTGCTCGATGATAATGACAACTAAAATAATCAAAAGCTCCGGAAGAAATTCTTCCGGAGCTTTTTTAATTATAAAAAACTGAAAAGATATATATTTATTTAATTTTTAGTTTTGATTTTGGATTCATCAATATTGTAAAACTTAATTACGCTATTGTAATCACTGTAATTCATCTTCGATGTACCTGTGCTTGCCGGTACGATAATCACTCTGAATCTCTTATTTGTATAATAAGTTGAGTTGGTATCCAGGTTCAATGTGGAAGTAGAGTTTACGTTAATAGCGATGTCATATCTGCTGAAATCAAAAGCATAATCCACTTCATCGTTATTGGGATTATTCACATAGTAGGTATAAGGAAGTAATTTCCAGATCGGAGAATTATTGTTGGTAAGCCCTGTCTGTAAATAAACGAGCACTACATCCGATTGTTCTAGCGGGGTATTGAATGCGTCATTATATTCATATAGGTTACTGTTTACTTTACTAAAAGTAGGAGTAATATCATAAGCTACCGAAAAAGTATCGTGATCTACATAATTGCCGTTATCGTCATCATCACAGCTGTAGATAAATAAGCCTACAAAAGCTAAAAGTAAAATTGGAAGAATTTTTTTCATTTCTATAAAAGTTTAAATTATTGATATGGCATATTCAAAACATATACCAAAAATTTTAAAAACATTCTTTATCCTCATTTTTTTAATTGTATTTTTGTTCTTATTCAAGAAATCATGAAGAAATCAGCCTATACCTTCTTTTATATATTTTTTCTGGTCAGCTTTAAGATCTCTGCGCAGTACCAGCCGGAAAACCTTTCTCCGGAAGATCTGAGAAAAGCGCATCAATGGGTAGATAAAACGTATAATTCTCTTTCTCAGGATGAAAAGCTGGGCCAGCTTTTCATTGTAGCCTTATACACCAATAAAGATGAAAATCATATCAATCAGGTAAGAAATATTGTCGTTAATGACAAGATCGGAGGCCTTATTCTGATGCAGGACGATGCGGCAAGAGAAATCAGTCTGGTGAATGAGTTCCAGCAAAAATCCAAAGTTCCGTTAATGATCGGGATGGATGCGGAATGGGGATTATATCAGAGAATTGCTGCTGCACATAAATTTCCCTGGGCAATGACCTTAGGTGCCATCCAGGACAAGAACCTGATTTATCAGATGGCCTCAAAAATAGCGGAAGATTGCAAAAGGATGGGTATTAACTGGGATTTTGCCCCGGTGGTGGACGTCAATACCAATCCGGATAATCCCATTATAGGAAACCGAAGCTTCGGCTCGGAGGTCAATAATGTAATCCTTTCAGCATTATCTTATTCCAAAGGCCTTCAGGACAATAATATTCTTGCTGCCATAAAGCATTTCCCCGGACACGGAGATACGAGTACAGATTCGCATCTGGATCTACCCGTAGTTTCACATAGCCTGGACAGGCTCAATGCGGTGGAGCTCGCTCCTTTCAAAGCTTTAATGAACAAAGGAATTGGCGGTGTAATGGTGGCACATTTATATGTTCCTGGCTTAGAACCACAAAAAGGGATTCCCGCTTCCGTATCCAAAAATATTATCACAGGGTTATTAAAAGAAAAACTGGGCTATAAAGGACTGATCATTACGGATGCCTTAAATATGGGAGCTGTAGCCAATAAATACAAACCCGGGGAATTAGATGCCCTGGCCTTCAAAGCAGGAAATGATATCATGCTTTTTTCGCAAGGGGTTTCCGAGGGGAAAAAACTAATTCAGAAAGCCATTGATCAGGGAGAAATCCCGCCATCAAGACTGGAAGAGAGTGTAAAGAAGATTTTACTGACCAAATATTTTCTGGGATTAAGCCAGTATACCCCAAAAAACCCTGAAAACATCAATTATGATCTGAACAATGATTCTCACAGAATCCTTGTCCGGAATCTTTATGCCAACGCGCTTACTTTGTTAAAGGATGATAAAAAACTGCTTCCTCTTAGCGGGAAACAGATCTATTATGTTCCCCTTGAAGAGGCTCCATATCAGACTTTCGCTGACCAGCTCGGAGCCGGCGTTATTGTCAAAAAAACCAGTGAGATCAATACTATCCCGGTAAATTCAACGGTAATTGTAGGCTTCCACAAGGATAATTCCACCGCTTACAAGCCTTATAAAATCTCGGAAGGATCCAAAAAAGTCCTGGCTGACCTGACGAAAACACAAAATGTAATACTAAATGTTTTCGGAAGCGCTTACGCCTTAAAGGATATTGATATTTCAAAGGTTTCTACCGTATTGATCTCTTATGAAAACAATGATGATTCCCTGACTGCTACAGCCAATGCCATAAAAGGTAAAACAAAGATCTGGGGCAGGCTTCCGGTTTCAGTGAACAATCAGCTCAAAGCTGGAATGGGAATTGATATGGATCCGGTATCATATTCAAACTCAACAGTATTTACAACATCAAAACAATAATAAACCAATGAAAATAGGCATACTTTGCTATCCCACATACGGCGGAAGCGGAATTGTAGCGACAGAGTTGGGAATGTCTCTTGCCAACAAAGGATATGAGGTACATTTCATAAGCTCAGCCCTACCCGCAAGATTAGATATTACAAATCCGAATATTTTCTTTCATCGGGTAAATGTTCAGACCTACCCGCTTTTTCAGTATCAGCCTTATGATATTGCATTAAGCTCGATGATCTATCGGGTGGTCAATCTGTATAAATTAGATTTGCTTCATGCCCATTATGCCATTCCTTATGCTTATGCTGCTTTTACAGCAAAACAAATGCTTAAGGAAGATAATAATGATATTCCATTGGTGACTACCCTGCACGGCACGGATATTACCCTGGTAGGACAACATCCGAGCTACAAGCATGCCGTGGAATTTTCCATTAACCAATCTGATGCCATTACTTCCGTTTCTGAGAGTCTAAAGAAAGATACTCTTCAATTTTTCAACATTAAAAAGGATATTCAGGTGATTACAAACTTTATCGACAATTCGGAGTTTGATGACTGTACGGAATGTCAGAGAACACAGTTTGCCAATCCCGATGAAAAGATCCTGATCCATGTTTCTAATTTACGTCCGGTAAAAAGAGTTGATGAAGTATTGCAGATTTTTAAGAATGTACAGAAAAAAGTAAAATCGAAACTGATCATTATCGGTGAAGGTCCTGATATGGAAAAAATCAACCAGTTCCTGGAAGAAAACCCGGATCTGATTTCTAAGATCCGCCTTCTCGGAAAGGTGAACGACCTATACAGGATCCTTCAGCTTTCAGATGTTTTCCTTCTCCCATCGGAACAGGAAAGTTTTGGTCTGGCAGCTTTAGAGGCAATGGCAGCTTATACGCCCGTTATCAGCTCTAATGCCGGCGGGATCCCGGAAGTTAATATTCAGGGAGAAACCGGTTTTCTGGCTGAAATCGGAAATGTAGAGGCTATGAGCAATTACACCATCAAGTTGTTGAGTAATGAAGAGCTTTTAGCCAGAATGAAAAAGAATGCAAAGGATCAGGCTATAAAATTTGACCTGAAAAACATCCTTCCCGTTTATGAAGAAATGTATAAGACAACAATAGAGAATTTTAAACAAGAATTTTTAAAAGTCTGACTGTTATTAATTTCAGCAAAAAATTTTATTTTTTTTATAAATAATCTGGTCTTCTGTAAGTTTTACAGAAGATTTTTTATTAAAAAAAAACCACCAATATCCATTACAGGTTTAAAACTTTATTTCATTTAGCATTAATTACATTAATAAATTCACAAGTTAGTGAAATATGTTTTTTTGAATGCAATTTTATATTATATTTGAGAGATAATTTTTTTTTCGGTCATTTTTGTAGCCCTTCTGCACTTCTGTTTGCAGGGGGCTTATTATTATTTTCTTAGCCCAATTCCGATAAAATTTAATAGTTCAGGACCGTCTGGTGATGACCCAGGATGCCAATCTTGGAGCTTCCAAACAATGGATCTTTACCAAGTATGATCA